>CAZCNI010000037.1:3279-9948 GCA_964499765.1 uncultured Polyangiaceae bacterium | reverse complement strand
CCTGGTTGCTGCGTCGAGCGCAGAGGGAGGGCGAGCGGCTTTGAGTAGCTCGAGCGCCTCGGGTGACGTTTGCCCCGAGTCGAGCCAGCGTTGCGTGCCAGTCATGGTACGCCTCCAACTTTGCGGGTGAGCTCTTGGCGAGCGATCGCCGCGGTGAATTCGAGTCGCGCATTGTGCAGCCGAGAATGCACGGTGCCTAGTGGAATGCCCAGGCTGTCAGCAATTGCATGGGCGGGTAGGCCTTCGATTTCGAACATGACGAATACCGCGCGTTTCTCCAGACTCATTGAAGCTAGGGTCATTTCCAACCGGCGCTCGGCTTCACGCCGCAGCGCAAACCCTTCGGGATCGGCCCGTGGCTGTTCATCGACCGCGTCGTAGAAATCAAGGCTTGCCTTCTCGTGCTTGAGATAGGCGCGCCGCCGGTGGGACGACGCGATACGCAGGCAGATGCCGAATAGCCACGTCGAGATTTTGCAGGATGCATCATAGGAATCCAAACGGCGATGCACGACAACGAATACGTCTTGCAGCGCGTCCTCCAAGTTGCTGGTGGGCACGCCCAGCCGCTGTAGGCTGCGCCATACGAAGTCCGCGTACTCGTCGTGGAGAACCGTGACGTCGAGCACGGTGTCCGGCTCAGGCGCACCGTCGACGGCCATGCTTTTCGTCACAAAGGGTGAATGCTGGCTCCGACCCCAAAACTTCACGCGCCTTGCCTCAATTCGTCGTGACGCCTACGCCCACGTAGCCCACCCCACTAACCGAGTGGGACTGAAACACGATAGTTTCCTGCCCGGCCAGTGCGAATTGGGGGCGGACAACGGGCAACCAGGCTGACGCTCCGATTTCAACGTAGAGCGGAGCCCACGCCCGCCAGCCAAATCGGGGACCGAGGCTTGCCGCGGCGATGATGTGGTCGCCAGGGTGAGTGGCCTGGATTTCGCGGACAACCGCGTGCTGTGAACCCGCATGTACCGCAGCGCATAGACCCGTCTCCATGTGCCGTGACTGAATGATGTCGTGACAGTAGCCAACATCAACTGTGGTGAGACCGAACGAAAATCGAGTATCACGCGCCGCTTCTGCAAAATAAGAAATGCCCAACAGGGCGTGGGATCGGTGCTGACCGAAGTAGCCGGCAACAGAGAGGCCTGGCGCAGCACCGGGCAGTAGCCCGCCTGCGACTACGCCCGCTAGTGTGAGCTCCATCTGCCAGGGACTAATTGGAACGCAGGGCAACTCAATGGGCGACAGGAGTCGAGCATGAGGAAAGGGGGTCGGGCTCCCAGACTTGCTATCGGCGATTCTCGGCTGCCCCGCGTCGCGCGCATCTGCATCCGAGCGTGAGGCTGAGTCAATGGCGATTTGCGGCGATGTATCGAGCTTGAGGCTTGCGTTCGGATCGATCGCTAACGCCACCGCAAGTCCAACGGCATCAACCACGGGCTCGCAAGAGGCGGCGCGCACGTCGAATACGCGCCGGCCTTGCTCCTGTCCTTGCGTGTCGCGCACATGAAGTTCCACGTGCCAAGAGGGGTCCGCATAATCGATGCTGGCCTCGACGATTCGCGGCGCCTGTGCTGCAAAGGGATCGCGCCCTAGCCGCGCGCGAACCAACCGCTCGAGTTCGGCCTGTTCTGGGCACGTGGTTGCTGGCGCACTTCGCAACCACTTCAATTGCACGAATGAGTCTGGCTCGGCAGCAAGCGCGCGATGCGGTAGAGTGATGATGGCCGCCAGCAAAACCATATCTGCAAAATGTGGGGAGGTAGGTCTCCGTGATTTGCAAGTACACGACGTGGGTTTTGACTGGTGGCAGCGCATCCATTGACTCCGCATTGAGTGGCAGCGCAGCCTAGGCCATTGAACGCAACTAGTTCAAGGTGAATCAGCGTGGCGCGACTGCGTCAGGGGAGCTGCCGGAGCTGGCTTTTCCGGTGCGAAGCGACCCAGGACCAGCGTTGACTGGAGGTGAGCAGGCAGCATCCGGTCCAGGGCGCCCTCGTACCAGCGATAACCCAGAATGAGCAGGAGCAACAGGAATACAACGCGCTTCCAAGGCGGTCCATGGTCGGCGAATGGGTCATGCGTGTCGCGCCGCGAACCCGCGGGCAATCGCGCCGTGCCGGTGAGCGTGGTGCCGAAAGGTACGTTGATCTTTGCATTGGCATTGATCGCCCAACCATTGGCATCAAGGATGGGACCCAGATTGCGTTTGCGTAACGTGATGTACGCCAACACCACTGACGGCAGTGAGATCAATAACATTACCCCGACCATCGCGCCCACTGTCGCCAGAATGCCGAGCTTGAGGATGCCCGTTGCGTAGCCCACGAGAGCCGTTATGAAGGCGCCTAAGGCGCCAACGGCAACGCCGAGTGCGGCCACCGAACCCACATCGATCTTCTTGGGTTCCTTCAGGGCAGCCGTCTTCTCGAGACTTGCTGCACTATCTGCTACGGAAGTTGGTGCCGTGGTCGATTCTGAATCTGCCGCTGCGGCACGTTTGGCAACATATTCTTCGATCATGCGTACGAACTTCTTGTACGGCGACCAAAACGCCTGGCGTATGCTAATCGGGTTGTCGATGATCTTCGTGATGGTGGCATCCCAGTCGTGCCCCTGGCGATCATAGAATAGACCATTTCTGCCGACCATTAGATTGTCGCTGTCACCGGCAGTGAATGCCGCAACGATCTGCATCTTCTCGCCCGTGGCAGGTCGGGAGCAGTCTGCGTAGGCGAGGTAGGCACCGGCCAGGCCCGCCATGGTTGCGTGTTTGGCCGCATCATGCACGCGCAAGCACAAGCGACACGCGCGTTGATCGAGGTAGAGAGTTCCGCATTGGAAGACGGCGGGCTCATGGCCGTCGTAGAAGTCTTGGAAGTTGACGAAATTCGTGCAAATCAGAAAAAGGTCACGGTAGTAACGTACCAGCCGCTCAACGTTCGCGAGGCTAGTAGCTTCGGCCTCCAATGCCTTGTCTTTGGCAATCAGATCCGTAAGCGATGCCAGCGCTTGTGAGTTGAGAATTTCCTGGATGCGCAGTTCACCCAGCTTCTCCACCTGCAACCCCTGCTTATTGGCGACCCATTGCTGGTAAGCAAACAAGCGACTCGAGAGTTCGACCCAATCCAATTCTTTCAGCTCTTCGATTGGACCCATGAGTGGCACCACTGCATCGTCGAAGAAAGTGCGTAGCGCCATGCTGTGGGCAGGGTTCACTGCGCCGAGCAGTTGTAGGCCGCGTCCTGGGCCAACTTGTGCCAGCGGAAAGCCTGCTAGTTCAGCGGCTGATGCGCTGAGATCGTGCGAGGTAATCTCCAGGTAGTCCTCTTCCTTACGATTGAGTGATTGAGTTAGTCGGGGATCGAATGCTGCTAATCGGCAGCGAGTAAAGAAGTCATCGATTTTTGCCCCAACTGCGCTCATTGCCGCAGCTGCGGCCGCAGTTTTGGCGCGTGACATTGGCAATATGTCCGGATCTGACTGCGCCGCAGCGAGCCAGTCCGCATAGGCATGAAGCTCTTCGAAGAATTCAGTGATCAGCCTTTCGTCAACGCCCGCTATGCCGGCGCGATCCATTACGCTGCCTAGACAATCTACGATGTCCTTGATGACCGCAATGACAAATGGGTCGTCGGTGGATAGCTCGGTAATGACTCCGTCACCGTTGAAGGGAGTCTTGTCGAATATGCGTGCCGGATCCGTTAAGTCATCAGCTGAGATCGCACGGTCGTTCTTCTTCCCCAGATTGACGAGCACTTGCTGGGCCGAGGCTAGCAACACCTTGCCTTCGGCGGTCTCGTCGTTGATCGCGCTGAGGGGCAGACTCGTCTCGCCTTTGATGAGCGCGCCGGGCTTCTTGAGATAAGAACAGGCGAACTTCACCGCAGCGATTAATTCCGGTGCCCGCACCCGACCGTCTTTGTCCGAGTCGATCATGGACAACGTGCGGGTATCGACCTCAAGACCACTCGTGGGGCAGGCGAGTGCTACCCATAACTTCTGGTCGAGCTGCTCGAGATTCATGAGATCGTCCGCAGTCTCCAGTTTGACTTGATCGAACCCACCAGCTCGAAAGAACTTCCAACGCACGGCCGTAGTCATGGCCCCGGTCGTACTACACAAACTCGTGAAAGGAAACCGTGACCCGCGCTACGAGTGACCCCTTTTGCGTACTTTTGCCGCGACGCCCGCCAACCATCGCGCCTGCTGGCTGCGCTTGCGGCGTTCTGTTGGCGTGCACTACGTAAGGTCCAGACTTTACAAGGAATTCGCGCATGGGGGCATTGCACTCGGTACCCAGCGACAGACCAGAGTTGCCGCTAGCGACTGCAGACGGCCATCACCTGTTTGAGATCCGTGTGGCCATTGACGACCTTTTCAATGCCGTCTTGAAGCAGTGTGGTCATGCCGCCCTTTTGGGCAAACGCGCGAATATCGCCCACCGGCGCCTTGTGTTGGATGGCGTCCTTCATTGGATCATCGGTTACCAGTAGTTCATGGAGCGCAACGCGGCCGCGGTAACCCGTTTTACTACACGTATCGCAACCAACGGGTTTCCAAAGTTTGAGCTCACCGAGCCCGCTGCGCAGAAGGAGCTGCTCGAACGGCTCCTTTCCGTAAAGCGCTTCTAGCTCATTGCGCTCTTTCTCATCCGCGACGTAACGGGTGCGACACTGCTTGCAGAGCGAGCGCGCCAAGCGTTGCGCCAGAACCCCGAGCAGCGCGTCAGCGAAACTAAATGGGTCTAGGCCCATATCAATTAGGCGCGTGACCGTCTCGGGCGCACTGTTGGTGTGCAGTGTCGAAAATACCAGATGGCCAGTGAGTGAGGCTTCTATCGCCGTGCTCGCGGTCTCGTGGTCTCGCATTTCGCCAACCATGATCACGTCCGGGTCGGCGCGCAAAAATGCGCGCATGGCGTTGGCGAACGTGAACCCAATCTTCGCGTTGACTTGTACCTGGCGTAGCCCTGGTTGTGTGATCTCCACCGGGTCCTCGGCGGTCCAGATCTTCGTGTCAATCGTGTTGATGGTGCCCAGCGCGGAATGAAGCGTGGTGGTCTTGCCCGATCCGGTTGGACCCACGCACAAGATGAGACCATAGGGCTGCTTGAGTAGCTGCGTCAGCGCTTGGAAATTGCGATCCGATAGTCCTATTTGATCGAGGGGCATGGGCTTGGACGCGGCGAGAATGCGCAAAACTAGATCTTCATTGCCGTTGACGGTTGGAATTGTCGCAACACGCAGTTCAATCTGCTTGTCTGCGATCTTGAAGCGGATCTTGCCGTCTTGTGGTTTTCGCCGCTCGGAGATATCGAGTTGCGCCATAATCTTGAAACGAGCGACCAGAGGTAACCTGAAGGTCGAAGGGATCTCCTGGTAAGCGACGCAGTCGCCATCGATGCGAAAACGAACCACGACCGTGTGTTCTTTGCCATTGGGTTCGACGTGGATGTCCGACGCGCCACGACGGTAAGCGTCGATGATGATTTGGTTGGCGAGCTTGATAATGGAGTTGTCCGACTCTTTTATCTGGCTGAGTTCTGCCGCGGTTTCTGGTTCGGTGGCGCCGAACTGGCCCTCGTCCATGGCCAGCCCCTTGAGGATGTGGTCCATCTCGGTTGCCACTACTTTGGTTGCCACTTGATCCAAATACTTCGGAATGTAAAGTTCAAGCTGGCTCGGCGTTACGACGATCTCGAATACCTGCTTTTTGGTGCGAATTCGCACCAGATCGATGGTGTCAATCGCCAATGGGTCGGCAATGGCTATCGTGATGCATTTAGCGTCGCTATCGACGGGGAGCACCTTGTTTTTTTCAATGAAGTCCTTGGGAAGTTCCGAAACGGCCTCTTCATTGATCGAACAGCGGTCGAGGTCGATGAATGGCAGTTCGAATTTTTTTGCCAGTGTCATCGAGAGGTCCACTTCTGAGACCAACTTCAAATCGATCAGAATTTGCCCGATGCGCCTGCCGCCACCGCGCCGCTGTTCTGCCAGGGCATGGTCGATGTCTTCCGCGGTTGCAAGCCCAGCTTCGATCAATACCTCGCCGAGTCGTGTGCCCTTTCGCTTCTGCAGCGAGGTGGCTTCTTCGAGCTGAGCCTGACTCAATGTGCGATTCTGAATGAGAATTTGGCCGATTGGAATGCGAGGGACTTGGCGCTGTTCATCGAGACCTTTTTGAAGTTGACCGTTGTCCATCTTGCCGGCGTGGACCAACATCTCGCCCAGCGGCTGGTTGGTCTCGACCAGATTGACGCCATGCGAATAAAAGAAGATCTCTCGAAACGGACTGTTTGGTTCTGCGGGAAGCGCGTAGAAACCCAGGGTGTCCGTTTCTTCGGACGGCACGCGATCAACGAGGAATGTCTTTTTGCCAGCTACGTGAACCTTGACTTCACCTGTGCGCGAGCCTGGCCGCGGCGGGGGTTGCCCAACGGGGCGGTGAAACGCTACGTAGGCGATGCGTTCCGCGGGAAAGTATCCGGTTGGAGCGGCCGTGGATGCAAACATCAAGTGCACATCAGATTGGCTTGGCGAGAACCGAGTGATGTGCCCAACGTGCGTGTTCCCGTCAATGAAACCAAGGGTCACTTGGGCCGGAGCAGGTCCAAACTTGCGCTCTAACGACATACCTCGAACCAGTTACGGCCGC
>CAZCNI010000037.1:0-3179 GCA_964499765.1 uncultured Polyangiaceae bacterium | reverse complement strand
CGGAGCAGGTCCAAACTTGCGCTCTAACGACATACCTCGAACCAGTTACGGCCGCCCTGGGGACAAATGAACGGTCGCTCGCAAATACCCGGCCCCGTTGGATAAAAAGGCGGCCTCCATGCCGGTCAGTTGACTCGACAGGGCACGTGCCTAGCGGAGCTTGGCCTCGTGCCGCGAGGAATTGGTTTGGGTGCTTGCACAAACCATCTGGTCAAAAAAGCAGCACGGCGTCGGTACCGGTCAACTCATAGACGCGACTGGGATTCTTGGATCTAAAACAAGACCGCTGCCACCCTGTGCCCGCACGACCAGCACGTCATCCCGGAGGGTGCGGGTTGCGTGGTTGGGGGGGCACCGCATCACGGGCATATCGAAGTCGGCGGTCTTCTTTTTTTGCGAGCGGCCAGTTGCGGTGCGCAGGCTCGGACTAGGACAAGATTCGAGCGACGCCCAGGCCGCTGTTCCTGAGCTCAGCCCAAATGGAACCGATTGCCCCGCCAGCACCGCACAGGTAAAGCTTTCCAAGGGGCGTATCTATCTGCACTACGCTGAGTCGATGCTCACCAGCAATGGTTTGAGCGCGGCCCTGCCAATAGCTGCTCTCGCCAGCAAGGTGTGGCGCTAGAGCAGCCAATTCCTGCACTTGTTCCGAATCTCCAAACCCCGCGACCAGAAGGCCGCACTCTTCGGACAGAGCCAGTGAGTTGAAGTGCCCCCGTTGCACTGTTGCCGCTATCTGCAGCTTCAGTGCTTCGGACAAATCTTGACTGCGCTGTCGTCGCCGATCTTCCTGCATATGGTCTCTCTTCGACTGAACAGCGAAATGGTATCGGGTCCATCTGAGCGGGGCTGAATAAGTGGCAGAAGTTTTTTCCTGGGCCCCAGGTTCGGTGTTCGCACCGGCAGTGCAGTCGTGGATCGTGCTACGGTGGCGCAGAGGCATGGCGGGTAGGACATTCGCGATTGGTGATATTCACGGTGAGACGCAACATCTTGCGTGTTTGATGAGACGCCTGCCAGACCTCAATGCAGGCGATACAATCGTCTTTTTGGGCGACTATCTGGATCGCGGGCCTCAATCCAAGCAGGTCATTCAGTTCTTGATGAAGCTGCCGACGCAGACCAAGGCGCAAATCGTGTGCCTACGAGGCAATCATGAAGATGCCTGGTTGCGCGTGTGTCAGAAAGGATGGGACGAGTTCCTGCTTCCAAGCGGCAACGGTTGCCTCGCGACGTATCGCAGTTTTGCAGGCGGCACGTTTCCCCTCGATGACGAACTGCCCCGTCAGACCGAACTGATGGAAATGTCCACTGGCGTTTTCTTTCCGGAAGGTGTCGTTAAGTGGATGGCAGAGCTTCCCTACTGGTACGAAGACGAGCACGCTATCTACGTGCATGCTGGTTTGCCGCAAGGAGAGTCTGGCTTCACGCATCCTTCGATGGTTGAGGATCCCATCGTCTTACTGTGGGTTCGCACCCAAGAATTTTTCAGAGACTACCGCGGAAAGACGGTAGTCTTCGGTCACACGCACACCGAGTTCTTACCGCAGGAACTTTCATCGTACTCCCCCGATGATCCGACGGATCTTTGGGCAGGGGAGAACGCCGTTGGTCTCGACACCGGTAGCGGCTCTGGCGGTTTCCTTACCGCCTTCGAGTTGCCGGCACAGTGGGTGTATGAGTCGAGGTAGCGCGCTGTTGACACTTGCGACAAAGCACTAGCGGCGCGATTGCGTTGCAGTGATGGGTTCCACGAACCGTCACGCAGCCATCGCGCCACCAATCAATCAATCGGATCGACGTGCTAACCCGAGCAACAACGGAAACCAACGGCGTTGTATCCGGCGTTGTAACGCTGAGCACCATCGCTGAAGTCACACGCAAGCTGGGTGCTGGTTGCGTAATAATCGCCGCCTCGAACGCGGCAGGTTGCGTCTACGCCGGTTGGGTCGGTTCCGTCTGAGCAGGAGTCCTCCCATTCTCTGACATTGCCAGAGAGATCATACACGCCAGTGAAACCGGCGGTTGACGATTGGCAAGTTGACAACGAGCCAGCAACTACCGTCTGCTGGATAGTAGTATTATATTCTAGGCCGTCACAATTCGTTGCGTTGTAGGTGGCCCCGTACGGGTACTTGTTTACTCCGCCCGAGGAACATGCCCGGTACATTTGGCTCTTGGTCGCGTCTGCGAAGTCCGCATAGGCGTTCGTGCCGCCACCAATCTTGCCGCAGAGATGCTTGCCAACAGTCTTACAATACGTGTACGCGTCGCACCAATCCACCATGAACACCGGATGGGTGTCTTCGTCTGCTCCGCTGTAGATGCCGCCCTGGATGGCGTAGGTTTCCCCCAAGGTGCCGGTGGGGTCTGCTTTCCAGCCGCAAGGTGGATCCGTGCTTGTGGGCAAAGCTGGGTTGGTTGCCAGCCAGGCCTTGTACTGGCCCGTGGTTACTGCGGTAACGTCGATTTTGTAGTTCGTGCTCGCCGTGATGCTCACCATCTTGGCCACGCAGAGGCCATTGCTTCCACATTCTTCCAAGGCGCCACAGGTCTTAGTGCACGAGGTGCTCGCTGCCGAAGTGCCGCCAGTGGATGAGTTCCCACCCGTGCCTGCGCTACCGCCAGTGTTACCACTTGGTGTCGAACTGCTACTGCTGCAACCCAAGATCAACGTGCCGCTGACGACCAAAGACAACCACATCGCTGGCTTCATGTTCATATCGCTCCGTTCACTCGTTCTTTACGCACTCGACGCCGCATTGACGGTCAAGATTATAACGCACGCGTTTACATGCACCTGGATTTTAATTCTGGATTAGGGTTGGTGCTGACCGAAACCCAGATGCGCAGGCTAACGGAGGAGCCTTGTGTCCGTCCAGGTTTTACCGAGCCCGTCACATAACACGGGCACTCAACGCCTTTGGCCGGTAATTCGAGACAGCTGATTCGAATCTTGAGCCGGTGGTGCTCGCGGACAACACTATGTCCTTCGGGTCTCGTTGGTCGTTGGGCGACTTCGATTTTCGAGAAAACTTCTATCATCGTAGAAAATTCCACGTCATTACGGTGATTGACCAACGTGCAAACCGCGACGTGCGCGCCAATCATGCAAAACTCAAGGCACAACTCGCGTGATCGCGTGAGCTCGATGGGCTATGACCTTTGCACGACTTCGC
>CAZCNI010000036.1:0-10045 GCA_964499765.1 uncultured Polyangiaceae bacterium | reverse complement strand
CGCTCTCGGCGAGTCTTCTTCAAGTTGATCAACATGAGGCCCGCCCCATACCAAACGCCGATTCACTTGGCAACGCGGCTAGTGCCCCGTATGCTCATGCAAGCCGTTGGGCCAACCGGATCCAGTCTAGCCCTCCAGGAGCAGACGCGGCTCGTTGATACTTCCGGCCACGGCCGCAACCCGTTCGTCTTGTCGCAACATCACAATCAGTGAGTGCATTGCATCAAGATAGGCCGAGCGGTTCAATTCACCGCGAAGCAATTGCACTCTCAGAAAGATAGCGGTGGTTTGAACCACGTCGCACATGCAGTAGTTCCTGACCTCTTGAATTCTGCCAGCGTGAACCATTGGGCCGACGTCCTTGCCGGCCACTCCAACCTTGCCTGACATGCCAATCAAACGCGCCACGATATCGAGCTTGGCGGGCTTTGAAGCGCCAAAATCGGCAATATAATCCATTAGATCAAGGTGACCTTCGGGTGAGAACCGGTACCGAACATCTCGGCTTCCGTAGTAGTGCCGCATGGTGATGCCGTGTCGCAGGCACCGAGCGGCGATTACAGGCATATCAAAACCGCGCCCGTTCCAAGTGATTAAGGTGGGGTGCCGCTCATCGAGGACTTTGGCGAAATCTGCGAGGATCTCAGGTTCTTCCTTCTGCTCGCCGAACACGCCGAGTTTTCTCACGGTGTGCGCCTCATCCAGCCACAAGGCCCCGATCGCCACCACTTTATGGTGAGGAGCGGCGGGCAATCGTTCGGCTTCACTCGATTCCTCGATCGGAAGCTCTGGATCCAGTATGGTCTCGATGTCGATCACCAAATAGGACTTTGACACCGGGCAAGCATGCCCGACCGGGGGCCTCAGGGTCAATCGGGCTGGTGTTCGAAGCCAAGTTCGACTAGTTTCTGTTAATCACAATATGACCTTCCTGCGCTTGACCCCGCTTGTGGCATTGCCCGGCTTCCGGTCGCTCCTCCCACGCAATGATGCGAAGAGTCGAGCAGCCCGTGGGCACGATGGCTGCGATGCGAGAAAGCGCCCTGCCCTATGCGGAGCACATGGCCCGAAATACTCTTGTCATCAATTGCGACATTCGAGAAACCCGTGTCTGCCTAATTGAAAGTGGTGTCATCGCAGAGCTGCACCTAGAGCGGGCTGCCGTTCGCGGCACCGTAGGCAACATTATCCTTGGCCGAGTCACGCGCGTCCTGCCGGGTATGCAGGCAGCGTTTATCGACATCGGTATGGAACGGGCGGCGTTCTTACACGTCGAGGACCTGATTCGACCTGACGATTTCGAAGCGTACCTGGCCAAGGATGGACTTCGTGACGCTGATCCCATCAACCGGGGAGCAGGGGGCGAGCCACACACCAATGCGGAAACCGACGCTGTCGATGAAGAAGATGATGGTGCGCAGGAAAGCTCTTCGGCAGCTGAGCCTGATGACGCAGTGGAACTCGATTCTGAAGAACTCGTCGAAGACACCGAATCAGGTCAAGAGGATGGAACCGATGAGGTAGATGGCGATGATTCCGCCATGGTGGATACCGAGACGGAGTCGAACTCTGAGACTGATGCGCTCGACTCCAGTGGTGACGGTGATTCGCCGGATGACGCTGACGACGCTGACGATGTGGCAATGGATGGCACAGCGACGGACAACGCAGCGACGGACAGCGCGGCGACGGACAACGCAGCAACGGTTGGCACAGCGACGGACAGCGCGGCCACTGACGTAGTAGCTGAACCCGAGCTGCGAGTTGCGGCAGCTCCGAACCCCCTTGAATTGCGCAACGGCCGTCGTCGACGTCGAGGACGCAACGGGCGTGGCCGCGATAAGCGAGAACCGCCCCGTGTGCAGGCGCCGCTGCCGGTGCAGGTCAAAGCCAAGCCCAATGCCCCGACTCGACCGGCGGCTCGCGGCTCGCTGCGTGACCGGCGCAATCGAGGTCCGGCTGCACGCGGCACGCGCTCCGTACCGATTACCGACGTCGTCAAAGAGGGCGACGAAGTCATTGTCCAGGTTTCGAAGGAACCGATCGGAACCAAAGGGGCGCGGGTCACCAGTCATGTGGCGCTGCCGGGTCGTCACGTCGTGTACCTGCCAACCGTGGATCACGTGGGCATCTCGAAGCGCATTGGTTCCACGAAAGAACGGCAGCGGCTCCGTCAGGTAATGGACTCACTAAAGCCCGAGGCAGGGGGGCTCATAGTACGAACGGTTGCCGAGGGTCTGACGAAGAAGGACCTAAAGACGGATATCGGTTACCTCATTGCCCTGTGGAAGGACGTTTCTCGTCACAAGCAGAACGCCAGGGCACCAGCAACCCTATACACGGAACTGGACCTCGTGCTCAAAACAGCACGCGATCTATTCACGGACGATGTTGAACGCATCATCATCGATGATCGCGAGCAGCACGCCCGACTCGTGCGCTTCGTAGAGATGTTCTTGCCCGGTCGCGTTCAAGACATCGAACTTTATGCTGGCGACGAACCGATTTTCGACGCCTACGGCATCGAGGATGAGATCAGCCGCGCCCTTGGGCGCAAGGTCCCGCTTGCCAGTGGCGGATACTTGGTGATTGACCAAGCAGAAGCCTTGACGGCTATTGATGTCAACACCGGGCGCTACGTGGGTAAGGGTAGCAAGGACCTAGAGGAAACGGCACTCAAGACGAATCTCGAAGCCGTTGCCGAGATTGCCTACCAGCTTCGGCTGCGCAATATCGGAGGCCTGGTGATCCTGGATTTGATTGACATGGATCAATCATCCAATCGTGAAGCCGTGTGGCGAGCGCTGGAACAGGCGTTGGCCAAAGACAAGGCGAAGACCACAATCAACCGAATCAGCGAGCTTGGCCTGATCGAAATGACGCGCAAGCGCACGCGCGAGAGTTTGACTCGCATGCTGCACGAGCCGTGCTTCTACTGCGACGGTACCGGTCAGATTCAATCCCGGGTTACGGTGGCGTACGAGATCTTGCGACAGATTCGGCGCGAACGCGCCACCCTCAAGGGCTACAGCGTGGTGGTCAATGCACACCCGGCCGTGATCGATCTCCTACAAACCGAGGAGAAGGCCGCGTTGGTAGAAGCCGAACGGCGCTACATGCGACGCATTGAATTGGTGCCACGGCGCGAGTATCACCTCGAGCAGTTCGACTTGCTGGGTCGGTAGCCATCAGCCGAGACGGCGAGTCGGTTGAGTCAGTTGCAATCGACACCTGACGGACAGCAAGTGGGAGTCTCAAAACGGGCAGAGAACAACTTGAAGCTCATCATTCAGATCCCCTGCTACAACGAAAGTCAGCACCTTGGACAGGCGGTTGCTGACTTGCCGCGGGCTATTGCTGGTGTATCCAGCATAGAAGTCCTGATCATTGATGATGGGAGCACGGATGGCACCAGCGACGTCGCGCGCCAACTGGGTGTGCATTATGTGCTGCGTTTGCCGCAGAATCGCGGGCTTGCCAATGCCTTCATGCGCGGACTCGACGCTTGTCTGCGGCTCGGTGCCGATATCATCGTCAATACGGATGCCGACAACCAATACCGAGCCAGCGATATCCCGCGTTTGATCGAGCCGATACTGCTGGGCACGGCTGACTTAGTCGTGGGTGATCGCAACACTGACAAACAGGCTCACTTTTCGTTCACCAAGCGGGTGCTTCAGCGTTGGGGGTCGAACTTGGTTCGTCACGCTTCATCGACCCGTGTTGCTGACTCAACCAGTGGGTTTCGCGCCCTAACGCGAAGTGCTGCGGCCCATCTTTTCGTTCACAATCGATTCACCTATACGTTGGAGACGTTGATACAGGCGGGTCGCACCGGCCTGACCGTGCAGAATGTGCCAGTTGGAACCAACCCGAGCACACGCAAGTCGCGCCTGTTCCGCTCGATCCCCGACTACCTGCGGCGAGCGGGTCCGGTCATATTTCGAGCCTACGCCATGTACCGCCCCGTGCAGACGTTTGCGACCTTGGCCGGCATTCTGTTGCTTACGGGAGCGATTGGAATCGGTCGCTTTCTGTTCTATTGGATCGAGAATCCGCACTATAACGGTCACACCCAGTCGCTGGTGGTGGGCGTGGGGTGCATCATCTTGGCGTTTCTCGTCGGGCTGATGGCCCTGCTCGGCGAGCTGCTGGCGGCCAATCGCCGACTGCTCGAGGAAGTACTTTGCCGCGTGCGCCTGCTTGAAGCTGCGCCGCATGTGGCACCGAACGCTGGTGGCCAAACGAACCTGCAGGCCACTGGGGCCGAGCCGTGGGGGCGTGAGACACACGCATGACCGCGACGACCATCGTGGGCAACGTCTACGACAAGTACGGCACGCGCAACCCCGTGGCGCGCTGGTTGATGAACGGCTTTCTCGCCGCAGTCTCGGAGCTCTATTCGTTGACGCGACCGAGAAGCGTCCTGGAGGTAGGGTGCGGCGAGGGCAAGCTGGCAGACCACTTGATGGGTTCGAGTCACCAACCAGAGCGGTTCGAGGCCTGCGACATTAGCTTGGACAAGCTCGCGCCGGGACTCGACGAGCGGATCCACTTCTCTGCAGCGGATATCTACCAGCTGCCGTTTGAAAATGGGCAATTCGACTTGGTAGTGTGTTGCGAAGTCATGGAACACCTGAACGAGCCTGCTCGCGGCGTAGCCGAAATTGCGCGGGTGTCGAGTGGGTGTTTGCTGGTCAGCACTCCTCGCGAGCCGCTGTGGCGGATGCTCAATCTTGCCCGCGGTCAATACCTGTTGGATCTCGGCAACACGCCGGGACACGTTCAACATTTCAGCCAAGCTCAGTTGCTGTGCCTGCTGGCGACGCAGATGCAGGTAACCGAAGTGCGCTCGCCGCTACCTTGGACGGTGGCGCTCGGGCGCAAGCGGTGAAGAGTCGTCGCTTCTTGGTAGGGCGGGTCACGCTTGGAGGCACGCGATGCGTGGGTGGCGACGGTGCGTCGGAGAGGGGAGGCTAGTGCGTTGCCCTCTTTAGCGGAGCCAGCCCTACTGCGCTATGCTGCCCAGAAACGCAGTCGCCACATAGCTGGCCGTAGATCTCTGATAGTCGTACTCAACCCACGTAATTGCAGGGTGGTTGTGCTGGTTAAACGTGCTGGGGTTGTTCGGGTCGGGTGTCGCCAACCTGTCATAACACCAGTCGAGGGTGGGCGCGGCCGCGGACAAGCTATACATGTATTGTTCTTGCCCGAAGGTCTGGCCGCCGTCCAGCGAGACCATTGTGTGAAGGGCGTTGTCCGTGTCGCCCGCCCAGGCAAGATAGAGATTACCGTTGTAAGCCTTGAGCCCTGGCGACCACGGGCTCGACTTGAGCCACACTTTGTTCGTGAGGCCCGTCACGCCATTCGAGTCGTACGTGAGCTTGGCGACGTTCAGCCAGTTGTTACCGTTGCCCTTCCAACCGAGATAGACGTCGTTACCATTGGCGGTCAGCACGGGGAACGAGTCCGTGGAATCGCCGAGAGCAAAGTGAACCGGGAACGTGACGGCGTCTTTGGCGTAGGTGACGACAATCATATTGTCGGCCTGACGCCGCCATGCCAAAAATAGGAGGCCGTTGCTGGTCCAGGTCATAGCTGGCCTGGACAAGGTGGACTCATAGATGGTGACATCTTCTCTATCGTTGAGAATCACCCCATAGATTGACGAGAAATGCACGTAGTGCTGACTCTCCGTGCCGGTCCAGGCCATCCTTAATGCGCCCGCGCCCCAAGGGCTTACGCCGTATGCAAGGACGGGGCTGTCGATGCTAGAGGCCCAAGTGAGGCCACCACCCTGGGGGGTTCCGCCCGAGCAGGCATTCTCCATCACGAGGTGAACTCTGCTCGAGGAATCGGTCCATGCAAAGTTGAGGTTGTCAAAGCCGTTGGTGCTCGGGATGGACGCAATGGCGACGCTCATGGTGGTCAGCCCGTACGTGCCGGCGGCGTTGTAAATATAGGGATCCTCCAACGCCTGACTCACCGTCGCCACGTCGCCTTCCCCCGGCTGGCCCGCGCCACCAAGCCCCCCTTGCGAACTGCAACCCGCGACCGCGATTGATGCGCAAAAACTGAGACTTCCTACCCACCGCATAAGCACCTCACTCTCACACAACAAGGCCGACGACTAGCACGGGGACAATGCCGTGTCAATCGGGGCACAAGAGCGTACTGTGTTGCGGTGCTGTCCCCGTAACGTCGTGAGTTACGGCGAGTTTTGTGAGTAGCCGCTTTGCTGCCCCGTGGGTAGTCTCGAGTGTGAGGTCGCACGTGCTCACCCGCGCACGCCGACTACTTTGGAAATGGGCCTGCATTTCGCAAACGATCCGTAGTCCAAATTTGCGCTTCGTGTAGCGATTTCACAATCGCGTGTTCGAACGGTATTCGTGCCATCCAGAGTACAGCCGTGAGCACGCCGCGAGCGGCAGCGGAGTCCATCACAGTGGCTTGGCCGCGATCTGGATCTCGACACAGCCGCACACACAGTGGCTTGGCCGCGATCTGGATCTCGACCCAACCGCACGCAAAGTGGCTTGGCCGCGATCTGGATCCCGATGCAGCCGCTGGCCATGTGGCTTGGCCGAGTTCCGGATTTCGACACAACTGCGCGCCTTGCGGCTTGATCGAGTTCTGGAACTCGACGAAACGGCATGCAAGGTGGCTCTGACGAGATCTGGATCTCGACGAAACGACGCACTTGGGCGTTTCCCTGGGTTCCAGAACGCGACGAAACGACATGCTCAGGCGTTTCCCTGGGTTCCAGAACGCGAGGGATCGACATGCCGTGTCACTTGCTCGGGTTCTGGATCTCGATGGCGCCCCGCATCGTGCCATTTGGCACGTTCTGGAACCCGACGGAACGACATGCCGTGTCACTTGCTCGGGTTCTTGATCTCACAGCGGGCGTTCGATGCCCAGGGGTTACTCGGGGTTGGCGCCTTTATTTTGGACGCAAGCACAACCGAGTGTTGGAATGTGGCGGGATGTCCGCGGCGTCTCAAGCGACACGCCAAAACGCCTCTCAATGCTGACGAGTAGGCTCGGTGTGAGCAGCGCGTTTCGCCGCAACGTGCAGATTCAGGCGCGAGTAGACCCCGAAGGACGATCCACTATCTAGGAATCCGCCGCCTGGCCCCTCGGTCTCAGTCAGAATCCTATTCGCTTGTTCTAGCGTTAGGCTGGGGAAAGCGGCAGTCAGTAGATACCCAGCCTCGGGAGCAAGTTTGCTGACATCCTCGACTCCTCCGGAATTTCGAGGATAGACCACCGGCAGGCCGTAGGTCAGCGTGGATGCGTAGAAGGCCCCATTCGCTCCGGCATTGTTCATGCGTCCGATATCCTGATCGGCACAGGCAACCATCGTACCGCCGCATCCAGCCTGGAGAGCAGCGATTGTGTCGAGGCGAGCCCGCTTCATTGCGTCCTGGAAGTCCTTAATCACCGGCGTATGACTCAACGACTGACCCACATACTTCGGATCGTTCGCCAGAAGATGTGCCATGTCGTACAGCGCGAGCGTACGCCCTGCAATGACATCCATCGCGTAGTGTGCACCGATGATGATGCGATCGTTCCCGTACTCAGCGGCCCGAACCATCATTTCCGAGTATCGCTCGGGCACGAGGACCGCCAGTACGACAGCACCGGTATAGCCGTACGTCGTGTGTCCGCTTGGATACGAAGGGCTGTTGACGAGGTTCATCATCACCCCACGGTTGTAGACGATGTTGTCTGCGAGGTCATGGAAGTAGTCCGGACCAATCACCCGGGCCAGGAGTGGCTCGGTCTGAAACGGACGGGAATTGCCATACGCATCAGCGCCGGGGCTCCCGGCAGGGAACCCGTAGGCTTGGCCAAACATGTCGGGAGTACCACCAATTTTCGAGAGAATCGCTTTTGCTTCCGCCGAGACCGGTTTCTTGCCATCGATCGTTTCATTCGCAAAGAAATACTTTCCGGAACTTGCGTTGTTCTGCGTAGTCGTGCAGGCGTAGGCAATGACGTCCGCTACGGATTGTGACAGGTCGGTGTTATGGTCTCGGTCGACATAGTGCGCACGAGCCAAATAGGCCGAGCCAAGCGTGGTCCCGAGGCCATCCGCAAGTTGAGCCAGGTTGCGGGCAGTAATGAAGACGTCCTGCAGCGCCTGTTGCTGTTGCTGTGCGAACGGAAGCAGTGTCGACTGAGCAACTACTCCATTTTGGATTCCGCCGGTTACTACGAAGTTCGCCCCCAAGGCTGCACTGCCAGCGCTTGTGCGGGATAGCGTGGTCACCGGAGCAAGCCCTTCGAGCGCTTTGATGTCAGTGGCAGACTGCGCACTGACGTCCATTGATGACAGCAGACAGAGCACCCCGAATCGAAGTATCCTCTTGATGGTCACATTCCCTCCTTCAAGCGCCGACGCTCCAGCAACGCATAGCCTATGCCCTGAGCCCAGCCGAAGGAACGGCAATCCTTTCCTTTCTCGTTGCGCTCCGGCAAGCGCACGGCGCCGACTTCCCCTTCGGCGAATTGCACACCGCCATCGGCAGGTTCTGGGCGCGTTTTCACGGCAAGTGAGGCCGGGATTGCGGGCGAACTTTGGCCGCGCAACCTCCCAGTTTCCTTCGATGCTCCTTCGATATTCCCTCGTTACAACTTCGTTGCCAACGAGGCTGTAACGAGGTTGTTACGAAGGTGAATCGGACCTCGACCGGAGGCTGTTCGGCTTGGGGAGGAGTAGCTTGCTGCCGTTAGCGACTGGGACGGCGATCGCGCTTGGGCGCAAGCGTCGTTGAGAGAAGCGTGTGCGCCAAGCGCCGATGTGGTGCGGGCATGGGCAGCTCGAGTAACTTGCGGCGCGTCACCCAAGTGTAGCCGTCGGGCGTGAGTACCCGGGTTGCGCGGGGGACGAGTGCTTGTACGGCAACATAAGAGAATCTAAAGCGGGTGATCGTGTACTTTCCTTGGGCAAGAATGCTCAGGTGCGACGCAGGCAGATGCAGACTATCGGTCAACTGACGCGTTGCCAAAGCCTCGGGGTGCTCCAGGCTCCGGCACTCGGAGAAGGGGAAAGTCCAGAGCCCAGCCCAATGGGGTGCACTGGCTGCCTGTTGTTGTAGCAGCACTTGATTGCCGAGAAACACGACGGTGACGACGACCTTTCGTTCCGTAGGCGTGGTGCGTTTGCCGGGTGATGGGCGTTGGTCCACGTGATCGTTTGCAAGTGACCGACAGACGCGGCGCAGTGGGCAGTCGCTGCAATGCGGTTTGCTCGGCGTGCACACGGTGGCACCGAGTTCCATCAGACTCTCATTGAGCTGCGAGGGATTGGTCTTGGTTACCAGTTGCCTGGCCAGGGTCCAGAGGTGTTCATTGAGCGGAGCTTTGCGCGGATCACCCGCCAAGTCACAGAGACGGCAGAGTACACGCATGACATTGCCGTCGAGGATCGGTTCGGGCTTCTGATACCCAATGCTAGCGATCGCTCCCGCGGTGTAGCGACCGATGCCCGGGATGGTGCGCAATGAATCCGCGTCCGCTGGCAACCGACCTCCACAATGCGCGGCGATGATCTGCGCGCCTTTCAAGAGACTGCGCGCCCGCGAATAGTAACCAAGACCCTCCCAGAGCTTGAGAACATCTTGTTCGCGAGCTTGGGCGAGTGTCGCTACCGTTGGATAGGTGCGCATCCATCGCTCGAAATAGGGAATCACGGTTGCGACCTGGGTCTGCTGCAGCATCACTTCGCTCACCCAGACCGAATAGGGATTGCGCTCGGCGCGCCAGGGCAGGGGGCGCTGCGCAGACTCAAACCAAGCGAGCAGCGCCTGTTGCACGCGTTTGACCTCGCTCGACGAGAGCAACTTCATGAGGTCATCCTTGTGCGGTGGTTCGGTAGTGACAAGCAATGCCACGGGCCGTTGCGTGATTCACGGATCGCTCAACGGGTCGATGTCGTGGGAGCCGACGAGATTGACGCCGTGGTGCTCTGCGAGCGTCTTCAGGCGGCGTCGCGTGAAACTGGCACCAAATAGGCTGTCATCGGCGCTAAGACCCA
>CAZCNI010000035.1:5618-10169 GCA_964499765.1 uncultured Polyangiaceae bacterium | reverse complement strand
GAATGTGCCACTTTTGAGCAACGTGTCCACTTGACATGACCGCACCCCAACGAATCAGTAACGCACCAACATCCAAGAAAAAATCAATCTGCTACACGGGCAACACACGGCTTTTAGTAGTAAATCCGCAAGACATCATTGGCCTCTGCAGCCGCACGGCCTATGCTCGGCCGCGATTTATGATTCAGCCCGATCTAAGCCCTGCAGCTGGTGAAGCCCCGCCGCCCGAGCGCCCAGCTCGCCACGCCTGGTGGCCACCACAACCCATTGCAGCGCTGCTCGGCGCCATGCTCCTGTTCGGCATTTTTCTGAGGATTCATGCCTTTGACTACCCAAGCGGCTTTCTCTTCGATGAGCACCACTTCGTGGAGAACGCTCGAAACTATCTGCACCACAAGGCGGATTGGAATGATCACCCGCCGCTCGGCAAGCTCATCATTGCGCAGTCGATTCTGGCTCTAGGCGACAATTCCGCGGGCTGGCGCTTGCCGTCGCTTATATTTGGGTTTCTGACCATTGTCTTGGGCGCTGTAGCAACGGCGCGCTTGTTCAAGAGCGCTCGTGCGGGGTGGCTGGCAGCTGCGTTCATGAGCGTCGATGGTTTTCTCATTGCCTATTCGCGCGGAGCATTGTTGGACGGCTTTTTGGCGTGCAGCCTGGCGGCGGCAATGCTGATTGTGACCCTGCCCGTGAACGTGTTTACGGTTCTTGCTGCGGGCCTCGTCGCTGGCTTTGCGGAAAGCGTCAAGTTTAGCGGGGTTGCCGTTGTCTTACCGTGCGTGCTGATGCTGGTTTTTGCGCATCTGCCACTCAAGAGGCTACTCGCGTACGCGACACTTTTTGCAGCGGCATTGGTTGCGGTCTACTTCGCGCAGTATGCGCGGGGCCTCGCACTCGCCAATCAAGCGTATGGACCACTCGATGTGATCCACGACACCCAGCGGCTCTTGGAGCACCACGCCGGGCTAACCGACATGAAGAACCCGTGGGTCTCCGGTTGGATCACGTGGTTCTTGCCGGTGCGACCCGTTATGTTGGCGCACACTCAACAGCTGGGCTCGGTGCGCATCCTAACGTCACTCGGCAACATTGCGCTCTGGTGGTCTGCCACACTGACGCTAGCGCTCATCGTCGGCATTATCCTGGCTCGAGGTATCGCTTGGACGCTCACGCCTGAGACCGGCGAGCACGCTAGCATCACGGAACGCAAACCTCTGGCTTTCGTCAAAGCAAACGGTCGCAGCATATTGCTGTTGCTTGCCGGTTGCGTTGGCTTTCTCGCGCCGTGGATCCTGACCCACCGCGACTCATATATTTATCACTACTTGCCAAGTTACATGAGCCTGCTGCTGCTGCTCGCTGGTTTCATCGACTGGCTTGGTCGCTCACGGCCGCGTCAATTTCTACTTTACGTTGGAGTGATTCTCCTGGTTGCAGCCTGGTATGCGCCGCTCTGGTCCACGCTCGAGATCGCGCCCTCGGCCGTGCCGCTGCGTCTATTTCTGGAGAGCTGGCGCTAAAACCGTACTCGAGCCCCGACCAGGCTGGGGCATTGCCCCCTTGACACTGACGCTAAGATGCACATTTCTGGGCCCGACTATGACTGAACCCATCCGCCATGAATTTCAGGCTGAAGTTGCCGAAGTCCTCAAACTCGTCGTTACCTCTCTTTACAGCAATAAAGAGGTCTTCTTGCGCGAGCTGGTGTCCAACGCGGCCGACGCGCTCGACAAGCTGCGGTTTCAAGGGCTCAGCCGCCCCGAACTGCTGACCGAGGGTGAAAACCTCAGCATCAAGATCACGACTGACCCAGCAGCCAAGACCATAACCATTGCCGACAACGGCATTGGCATGACTGAGGCTGAACTCGCCGAGAACCTCGGCACCATTGCCCGCAGCGGCACTCGAGAGTTCGCCAAGATGATCGAACAGGCACACGCCAATGCCGAGTCTGCACCACATCTGATCGGCCAATTCGGCGTCGGCTTTTACAGTGCCTTCTTGGTCTCGGACCACGTGGAAGTCATCAGCCGCGCCGCTGGGCAAGAGCAAGCGCACCGCTGGGTGTCTGACGGAAAGCAAGACTACACGCTCGAACCAGCCACGCGCGAGGCCGCGGGCACCAGCGTCATCTTGCACATGCGCGAAGACACGGCTGAGTTCCTCGAAGAGTTTCGCCTGCGCAGTTTGATCCAGCGCTACTCGGACTACGTCAACTACACGATTGAACTTGGCACCCAGTCGCCCGACAAAGCGCTCGAGTTTTCAGCGGCCAACAAGGCCAGCGCGCTGTGGCAGCGCGCGCCCAAAGACATAACTGACGAACAGTACAATGAGTTCTACAAGCACCTGACGCACGATTGGGAAGAGCCGCGCGCGCGCCGACACTTTCACGTGGAAGGTACGCAAGAGTTCACGGGCCTGCTATTTCTACCGAAAAGTCCCCCATTCGACCTGTTCGACCCAAGCTCCAAGCACGGCGTTCGCCTGCACGTGCGGCGCGTCCTCATCATGGAAGCCTGTGAAGAACTGCTGCCCAAGTGGCTCCGCTTCATCAAAGGCGTCATCGATTCCGAAGATCTACCACTCAATGTCTCGCGTGAAACTCTGCAAGACTCGCGGGTCGTCAAAACCATTCGCAAGCAGATCGTCAATCACAGCCTGACTTTGCTGGAAGAACTCGCCACCGAGCACGCCGACGAATACCGCATCTTCTGGGAAGCGTTCGGACCCGTGCTCAAAGAGGGTCTGCACTTCGATCCAGAAGACAAGACGCGCATCGCCCAATTGCTGCGCTTCGCTACCTCGAATGCCGACGAGCCCACGAGTCTCAAAGACTACGTCAGTCGCATGAAAGAAGGTCAGGCTGACATTTATTATGCCGTGGGCCCCACGCGTAAGTTATTGTCGGCCAGTCCACAACTCGAGAGTCTGCGTCAGAAGGGCTTCGAGGTGCTCTATCTCACGGACCCCGTTGACCCATTCGCGATCTCGAACCTCAGCGAGTTCGAAGGCAAGAAACTCACCGACGTAATGAGCGCCGAATTTAAACAGCCAGGTGACGAGCCCACCGCAGCCAGTGAAGAAGATGCCAAGGCAAGCGAGCCCTTGTTCAAAAAGATTCAGGAAGTGCTCGTAGACCGCGTAGGTGAAGTACGCGCCTCCCGGCGCTTGGCAGATTCACCCGCGTGTCTCGTGGTGCCAGCCGGTGGCTTGCCGCCATTCCTCGAGCGCATGCTCAAGGCGCGCCAGATGGACGTGCCCGAGGCCAAGCGCATCCTCGAGATCAACCCCGAGCACGCGCTGGTTGCGCAATTACGTAAGCTGTACATAGTTGATCCACAGTCAGCAAAGCTCGTGGACTGGGTCGAGTTGCTTTTCGATCAGGCGCTACTCGCCGAGGGCAGCCCGGTCGAAGATCCCGCACGCTTTGCACGGCGACTGACCAAGTTGATGTCAGACGCAGCCGATGCAGCGCTAAAGTGAGCGTCGGTTCGAGAGCAACGACATATCTGCCTGACGAGCGCAACGCCAGTCAGGCAGACATAACTCGATGGGTACGACAGCGTCAATTCAGGGCGAGAGTGGGCAGTTGGAATACCGATTTGTCACAGGACAAATCGTGACTGCCGAATTGCCAGTGTCGGCGTCATGGGTGTCGTTATAGTTTCCCGCGTCGCCTGTTGAATCGCTTGAACTGCAGCCAACCGCCCGAGGGCAATTGAGGCTTTGTTCACAGCCACAGCCGCAGCCATTGAAGAATTTCGTGGACTTCTCGGGGCACGCAAATGTGAGAGCATCACAATTGGACGCGTCGAGCGAGACGTAAACCCGATTGGTCGACAGCGATGTGTCGCAGGCACAGGGCGGCTCTTCGCACCTAACTACGCCGGACACGCAAGTACACTGAGCGCTGCTGCTGCAGCCGCTGCTAGCCGTGACACTCCAACCATCGTGGTACACATAGCCACCGTATGTACAATCAGTGGCCGAACAGGGTACACTTGAGCAGTTCGATACACCGTTGTTGCATATGCAACGATTACAGTAACCGTCCGGAACCCGAGCGCTCGACCCCCGGCAGCGGCGGATCGAAATGGAGACCATCAACTTACATGGGGCTGACTCGCCTCGATAGGACGCAGTCGCAACGCAATATCTTGCTGCAGTAACGAATTCAGCAATGATGTCAACCTAATCATCGGGATCGCCGACTCACTGGGGTGACATTCCCTCTATATTTCACGCGCTTTTTGAAAAGATCTTCACTAGCCAATCGAGTGCATTCGATTCAAGATCTGCGACACCTAAGGAGGGAGTCAATGATGACCTTTTCTAATCTTGTCTGTGCATTGGGATTCACACTAGTGGCGGCATGCAGCTCGGTTGGACCGAGCGTCAACCCGGGTTCGACGGGAGGAACGAGCGTCAACCCGGGTTCGACAGGAGGAACGAGCGGAACCGGCGGAACCGGCGGAACCGGTACCTGTGTAGAAAACGTTCTCTGCATTCGTGGCGACCACTTCGACACCACTCTCTGCAAGTGCGTGC
>CAZCNI010000035.1:0-5518 GCA_964499765.1 uncultured Polyangiaceae bacterium | reverse complement strand
TCTGCATTCGTGGCGACCACTTCGACACCACTCTCTGCAAGTGCGTGCCCGACGCTGACGCCGGGCCCGTTTGTATCGACAACGTGCTCTGCATTAGCGGCGACCACTTCGACACCACTCTCTGCAAGTGCGTGCCCGACCAGGCAGGTAACGAGTGCAAAACGGCAGCCGATTGCAAGGGTGCACTTCCGGCACTTTGCGAACGGTGCGCCAGCGGCAGTACTGCCTGTGCCCACTTCGAATGTGTGGCGGGAGCCTGTGAAACCGTAATCTGCCCGGCGACGAACTAGGCCATTGACAGCAGTGCGAGTTTGACGCACCTGAATTGGTATTGTCGGCACTATTGTCGTTACCTGACGGCAAAATGGTACCAGGGGTTGATCCGAGCCGTATTTCGGGTCACCCCTGAACCATGTTGGTTCGAGCTCTCGGCAAAAGGAACTGCGTTGGACTCGCCGCAGCAGGTCAATTACTCTTGGGTTGCGGCGGAGCTGCTTCGCCACGGATCCACGTCAACCAGGTGGGCTACCTATCAAGTACAGGGCAGGTAGCTGTAGTCAGAAGCGGTTCTACAGCGCCGGAACCGTGGGTTCTCCAAGATGCTCAAGGCCGAGCGCTGGCTCAAGGTACCACCGCTCCCCGCGGCAAGGATGAAGAATCGGAAGACACCCTGCAGTGGCTGAAGTTCGACGTACCCAAGGATTCAGTGGGCCCACTACAAATCAGGATTGGAAAAGAGCTCAGCGACCCGTTCTTGGTAAAGTCCGATGTCTACCACTCACTGAAGTACGATGCGCTCGCTTACTTTTACTACAACCGCAGCGGCATCGACATTGCGATGCCTTGGGCCAAGGACTTGAAGTGGACGCATTATGCCGGTCACATGAGTGACGACCAGGTACCTTGTCTGGCCCATCTCTGCGCTGAGCCGAAAGACGTACGCGGCGGCTGGTACGATGCCGGTGACTACGGAAAGTACGTGGTCAATGGCGGCATTTCCGTGTGGACGCTGCTCAACCTCTACGAGCGACAGCAATACGTCGGTACCACACTCGATGACTTCGGTGATGGCAAGCTGAGCATTCCTGAGAGTAGCAATCAAGTACCCGACCTCTTGGATGAAGCGCGCTGGGAGCTAGAGTTTCTCCTGAAAATGCAGATTGCACCTGGCAACGAGAAGTCGGGCTTGGTCTATCACAAAGTCCACGACAATTACTGGACACCTCTTGGCGCGGCCCCCCAACAACATGCACGCACACGATATCTTCACCCGCCGAGCACAGCGGCCACCTTGAACTTAGTTGCTGTCGCTGCCCAAGCCGCGCGCATCTGGCGCGATATTGACCCGGCCTTTGCCGAAAGGTGTCGGCTGGCCGCGGTGCGCGGATGGAACGCCGCGGAGAAGTTTCCCAAGCTGTTCGCTTCACCCATGAGCAACAACGGTGGCGGCCCTTATGACGACAATCAGCTCAGCGACGAGTTCTATTGGGCTGCCGCTGAACTCTATATCACGGTGCGCGATCCTAGGTTGCTCGATTATCTACGCAAGAGTCCGCACCACAAAAACTTTCCGTTCAAAGCAGGCCATGAACACTCAGCCCAGCACACGTCGATGACCTGGCAGGTAACGCAGGCTCTCGGCATGTTGTCGCTGGCGTTGGTGCCCAACGACTTACCCAAGGACGAGCTCGAGGCGATCCGCCAAGGGATCGTGAAGGCAGCGGATCACTATTTGGAACTGAGCCGCAAGCGCGGTTACCGCGTGCCCATGGAGGCAGGCAATGATCACCACTATCCTTGGGGTTCGAACTCGTTCGTCGCTAACAACGCGATAGTCCTCGCCGTGGCGGGGGATATTACGAATCGACCCGAGTATGCGCTCGGTGCGGAGCTGGCCATGGACTATCTGCTCGGAGCCAACCCGCTTGGGTTTTCTTACGTATCGGGCTATGGAGTGCGTTCACTCCAGAATCCGCATCATCGGTTTTGGGCACATGCCAAGGGCGGCCGCTGCCCGTACCCGCCGCCTGGCGCACTCGCAGGCGGTCCCAACTCCAAACGGGCTGACCCCACTTCCGCGCGCCGCCTATCCGGCTGTCCCTTGCAGCGTTGTTACGTGGACGCCGTGGACGCCTGGAGCGTCAATGAAGTAGCCATCAACTGGAACGCGCCACTCGCCTGGCTTGCAGCATGGCTTGACGAAAAGGGCCAAGGCAAAACAACACGGTCGATGTTCACGGGGCAGCCGCCGCAGCCGCAGCCGTAGCCACAGCAGACGGTCAAGCGTATCGTGCCTGAAGTGCGGCTATCGTGCCTCCGAGCCCCATTCCCGGACCATCGTAGGTCTGAGGTTCGTCTAAGGTTCCGCTAAGGTTCGTCTACCCCCTCCGGAAACTCCTTCTCAGGTGCGGGCTAGCCCTATCCTGGGCCCTAGGGCTAGGGCCAGGATAAGGCCGAAGGGAGAGCCAGACGCCTGATAGGGGGCGGTGGTCCTACTTTGCCTCCGGCAACGTCTTGGCGAGGCTCTTGAGGTCGAGCATCTCATTGAGGTCGGGTTGCACCACCAGTTCAACGCGGCGATTTCTACGCTTGCCTTCTGGCGTCGCGTTGGTCGTAATCGGATCGATTTCACTGTAGCCCGCTGCGCTCCAGTGATTGACTTTGAGGCCACCCTTGCCCTCTTCACTGGTTAGATAGAGCAGCACTTCCCGCGCGCGCATCAACGACAAGCCCCAGTTGTCTTTGAACTCCTCAGCGGTCTTGACCACCTGCTGATTGTCCGTGTGCCCAGCCACTTGGTAGTAGCGTTCCGCGAGGCCCTTGTCCGAGAGCAGCACCTTCTTGACTTTGGTCAGTGCGTTTTCACCCGACCTGCTGAGCTTGGCGCTGCCAGCAGCAAACAGCACATCGCCGGGCAGTGAGATCACCATCTTGTTGTGCCGGATCGTGACTTCGAGGCCAATGTCCGTAAGGCCCTTGAGCTTTTCGCGCAGCGCCGCGAAGTTCGCTTTGATCCGCTCTAGCGTTGCCGCCTGTTCTTTGGCAGCCTCGAGCATTTTCTGCAGATCATCCGTTCGAGTCTGCTCAGTCTGCAGCGTCACGCCCTGTTTCTCGAGATCGCCCTTCAATCGGGCGATCTCGGCATTGACCTTGTCGAGCTCTGCCTTCTGATCCTGGTTGAGTTTGGCCAGGTCGTTGTATTTGGACAGTTGCGCTTGCCAATCTTTTTCCGAATGACAGGCAACCGGCAGCAACGCCAGGCTGAGCGCAATGCTCAGACTGCCGAATCCCCGGCGCAAAAGCCCACTCTGACCGCGAGAGAGTTGATATCCCATGGCCAGCTACCATCGCATACGTTCCAGCTCGCTTCAATAACGGCGTTGTTATTGCAACAATGGCGTTGATTTTCGCGGCTCTAGCTCGGTCTGCCTCGGGCGACGAACACGAAACGTGAAAACCATTCTAGCTGGAATTGTTCCAACCGCAGGTCGGGTGCCGGGAACTAACTACCGCGTTTCGTCGAACAGCGTGCGCAACGTCGCGTGAGAGGCAGGACGCTCGCCGCGCGCAATCGCCCACACATACTCACAGGCTTTGGTGTTGATGGGCGTAGCAACTCCCACTCGCAGGGCACGCTGCACGACCTCGCCATTGAGGTAGTCCACCGCTGGCACATGACCGCGCTCAATGGCACGCAACATCGAACTGCGCAGGCGACGATACTTGGCACCCAAACCGAGCGCGGCCGTGTGTTGCGCCCAACGCTTGGCCATGGCTCGAACGCCCGCTGTGTCATCTGAATTCGACGTCGTCAGCCACGGCAGCGGCACGGTGCCCGGCAAGCGCTCGAGGCGGATATCGAGAGCACGCGCAACCTGCACGGCTTCACCCATGATTTCAAACGCCAACTCACGCGCAAAACGCTGATTGAGCAGCGGCCCTAGCTCGTCGCCACCAATCGTGCCAAGCGTCGAGATAGCGCAATTGACGATCAATTTCGACCAGCGGATCCCAAGCAGATTCTTGGAGACTCGCACCTTGCCGAGCGGTCGCAATAACTCTGCACACGCCGTGAGCGCCGGCGCCACAGAACCATCGATGCGTCCCACCACTAGCCCGCCACCGGGCACGTGTTCACATAGCCCAGCGCCGTGCAGCTTTGCACCAAAAGCCACGACGGTTCCGATCACGCGTTCCTGGCCGATCAGGTTGGCGACCCGCTCGTCACAAAGCCCATTCTGCAGACAGAGCCACTGCGCACTGCCCCCGAGTCGGTCAGCCCATTGCTTGACCACGCTCTCGACATCCGTCGGCTGCGTTGCAAGGATCACATACTCAAATGCGTGGCCCGAGTCAGTGTCGCCAGCGAGCACTCGCGGTTTCGTCACGAACCCGGACCGCAATTCTCGCAAGCCCGAGGTCTCGATGACATGAGCCGTCTCTGCGCGGCGCGCCAGCACGGTCACATCGTGACCGGCGTGCGCCAAGGCATGGGCGACCACACCTCCCAGTGCCCCCATTCCAATAACGAGAATCTTGGGCGGAGACGAAGGTGGAGGCATTGCCGGCTATATTGCCATGATTGTGCTTTTTTGCAGCTGGGCGTCACGGGCCCGCACAATGCGGTTGCTTTTCTTCACGCTAGTTACCGGGCCCAAGCCCAAAACAATCGGGCCGCGGCAAGAATCTATAAATCAGTTCGCCTTTCTTGTTGTCAAAAGTGATTATCTGATGTAATCGCCAACCCGTCGGTGACGACTTGCTCCCCCCGACGACTGCAGGTGATCCATGCGCCGCCATCTTCGTAAGCTCTTCGAGATGCTCCGAATGCACCGTCCAGTTCTCGTGTGAGGTTCAGTTCGAAGTCTCAGCACAAATAACGACTTCAGCGGCCTGTTCTAAGCGCGCTTCCCTCCCCTCCCCCCTCCTGTGCGTTTAGCTGCGGGCCGCTCTTTTTTGTCGTGGGCTCGCGTGGACTCGGGTTGCGGTGAGTACACAAGGGCCGCGGTGTGTAGCCAACTTGGGGTTACATCGATTTTGCGACGGCGGCGGTTAGCGCTTGGTTCAAGTTGGGGTACTTGTATTCGTAGTTTTCGCGGAGCAGGGCTGCGGGCTCGACATTTTGGCCTTCGAGCAGCGTATTTGCGCCGTCACCGAGGGCGAGGCGCAGGGCAAAGGCGGGGACTTGAAGCAGTGCTGGGCGGTGTACGACGCTGGCTAGCTCGTGGGTGAATTGCGCGTTGCTGGCAGGAGTTGGCGAGACCAGATTGACCGGACCACGCAGAGTTTGATGGCTCATGCAACATTGGATCGCTCCAACTACATCATCGATTGCGATCCAAGGCATCGGTTGCCGTCCGTTTCCGATGCGCCCCCCGAATCCGAGTTTGAAAAGCGGAAGCAGCCGAGCGAGCACGCCACCGTTTTCGCCGATCGCGATGCCGAACCGCAGCAGTACGACGCGCACTCCAAAGAGCTCGGCGCGCATCGCTGCCTCTTCCCATTCGTGGCACAGTTC
>CAZCNI010000034.1:0-10181 GCA_964499765.1 uncultured Polyangiaceae bacterium | reverse complement strand
CTTAGCTACGCTCGATCAGGATTGTTTCCGTTGGGCGGTCACAGACACTGGCGGGACCGAAATACTGAATGGGGCCTGGGTAAACATAGTCGTCTTCAATCGCCCAGGATGCGCGCTTTTGAGCAAACGTCAGGAATGGCTTGCCATCGAGTTCGACTAACGCCTTCTTGATGACGGCCTTTTCCTTTCCGTGGCGGCGCTCGATGTTCATCATCATGGTGAGCGGAATGCCACCGGCGACCCATTGGTCCGCCGTCTTGGTCACGTTGCGTACGCTCGAGAGGTAACCCGTCTTGCCAGCGCCGAGCAGCGCGGCTGCTGTGTAGCCTAGGCCGTAACAGTAGTCAGCGTCGAAATTCGAAGGCGCTGCACAGCGACCTTCGTAACCGAAGAAATGATTTTGCGCTGAGAACTTGCCTGCGTACTGACCCTTGGCTTTCCACTCGTTGAGCAGGTCACCGACCAGATCGATGAGGAGCTTCTCAGTCTCGATGCGCGATACCTGCACGTTACCGTGGGGATCGCGATCCATCATCAGCTGCCGTTGAATTGCGCCCGGCAGCGTGCTGAAGGCCTGGGCTGACCCGGCGCTTAGTTTCTTGGCAATGAACTGATGCTTATCGTCGTCGTCCTTTAGACTGTTGAAGTAGGGATCTGCCATCAAATCGTTGAGCTCGGACATCATCAGTTTCATTTCGGGAATGAACTCGATGAGACCCTCGGGTACGAGCACGATGCCAAAGTCCTTCTTTGCTTCGGCGCGCTTCTTGACGACCACGGCGATGTCCTCCACGATTTGACGCAGAGTCATCTTCTTTGCTTCGACCTCTTCACTGATGAGGGCGATGTTTGGGTGCGTTTGCAGTGCGCATTCGAGGGCAATGTGCGACGCGCTGCGGCCCATCAGCTTGATGAAGTGCCAGTATTTCTTGGCGCTGTTGGCGTCGCGCTGGATGTTGCCAATCAGTTCCGAGTACACCTTGCTGGCGGTGTCGAAACCGAATGAGGCTTCGATCCACTCGTTCTTCAAGTCGCCGTCAATGGTCTTGGGGCAGCCAACCACTCGGATCCCAGTGTCATGCTGGGCGCAGTATTCCGCCAGCATGCAAGCATTCGTGTTGCTGTCGTCGCCACCGATCACGACCAGGCCAGTGATGCCAAGTGCCTTGCAGTTCTCCACGACTTTGGCGAACGCCTCCTCCTTCTCAAGCTTGGTACGACCCGAACCAATGATGTCGAAGCCGCCAGTGTTTCGATACGCATCAATGAAGGCGTCATCGAACTTGACGTACTTGTTTTCGGTCAACCCGCTGGGGCCGCCAAGAAAGCCGTACAGGGCACTACCTGCGTTCAACTTCTTCAAGCCGTCATAGAGTCCGGCAATGACATTGTGACCGCCGGGGGCTTGACCACCGGAAAGGATGACACCCACTGCTAGAGCTTGGTCGGCTTTGCCCTTGCCGGCCTGGAACGTGACCACCGGCAGACCATAAGACTTGGGGAACAGACGACGTATCGAGTCGTTGTCCGCAACCGATTGAGTCGGTGCGCCCTCGGCGGCAATTACGTTCGAGCCGTTTTCGGCAAGCACCTTCGGCAGCTTCGGCTTGTACGCAGCACGGGCATTCTGAAGAGGCGAAACAGTAATGGTCATGGATTGGGGTTCCTTTGGGCCGACGGCATAGCCCGCCGCCCAGGGAATGCAATCAACGATGAGCGAGCACCCTGCCTATTCAGTGCTTGCAAGACAAAATCAGGGAAACGCCAGAGAGGGGCTGCCATGGAACGACCCGCAAGTGGCGTCGAAACCCGGTTCAGCAACCTGAAACGACATTAGAATGTCGTTTGAAGGGTGTATTCCGCTGACCAGAGACCCAAATGGGTCGTTATTACAGCAGAGCTGCTTAAGAACGACATTAGAATGTCGTTTGAAGGGTGTATTTCGCTGCTTGGAGACTCAAATGGGTCGCTATTGCAGCCGGGCTGCTCAGAACCGACATTAAAAAGTCGTTTCTTGCGGCAGCTCTGGATGCCGCGCCCGCAAGGAGTCGTTGATGAGGCGTAGAAGCGGCTTCGGCGACAGCTGCCGGTCGCCAGTACGCGAACCACGCACGTTGCCAGGAGTGTGACGGGAAGCCTTGCTACGGATGTTTATCGGGCACGGGCAGGTCAATGCCGGCGCGGACGGACTTGGCGATGGAATCGGTCAGCTTCTTGTCGAGATCCACGCACTTCTTGCTGACCTCACCGGAGGAGGCGCCTTTGCACTCTTTGCGTCGCGCGTTGATCATCTCATTGAGCTTTTCATCGGTGCGCAGCGCCTGCTGTGTGTTCTCGTCGAGGAAGCGCCATTCGATCTTTGCGGTCTTCGCCTGAGGAGGCTTGTTGAACGTGAGCTCCTCGCCTGCAAGATCATTGCAGGTGCCGTCCCAGCGCAGCACGTAGTAGCCACCCATGGAACCGCTCACCTGCATGCCGCCGAGGTCATTGGCGCGCTTCTGTAATACGATGACTTCTTCATCGAACTCGAGAAAACCGTCGCCAGATACGCCGCCCGAGGCATTAACGGTCGGAGTTCTTCGCGTCAGATAGCCGCGTTGCCAGGGCGAGCCGCCGCGAAAAAAGCTGAGGGCCACGGAAGGAAAGCTGCTCTTGCACAGCTTCTTCACATAGGCGATGGACGGCACGCACGGATCCTTTTTCGCGCACTTGGTGGGCACGGCCGCACTCGCGTCGTCGTCTTTGGCATCGTCGTCTTTGGCAACGGCTTTCTTGGGCTGCTCGCTGCTCTTGGTCGCTGCCGGGGGTGGGTCGTCGGGCGCTGCTGCTGATTTGTTTTTTGCGGCACTGGTACCGCAACTGACAAGACTGAGGGCAAGAGTCCAGAGGGCGAGCTGACGCATGACGACAGGGAGAGAAGCTCGTTCGCCGCCGCTAGTCAAGGGCGATTGCCGCCGCAGCCGCAATCATGAGGCCCGTATTGCGGAGAAATGACAGCGGACCGATTGTGGGGCTGCCTTTGCCGAAACAGCCACATTCAATATTGATGCCCAGTGACCAAGCCCGGGCCATGGCAACCGTGAAGAACAACAGCATGCCGAGCATCAATGCCGCAGCGGCCTTGCGCCAGAGCCGCGGCGCGAGCAACACCGCAATGGCTGCAACGATTTCAACCGGTGGCAGTAGCAATGCCGCGTACGGGGCAAGCTCGGGCAAGAATTGGTAGTTGGCGATCTGTTCGATGAAGAGCTTTGCGTCCCCCCACTTCTCGACCCCGGCATAGACGAACACCGAGCAGAGCCCGAGCCGCAGTGCCACCGCCACCGGGCGACTATGGACGAGTGCTGCTAGATGCTTCATTGCAACTCTCACAAGTACCCGATGAGCACGCCAAGCCTGAATCGCGCCAAGCCGAAAAACCACCTTGCAGCACGATGACGGTAAGGTCTCGACGTTTGGTTTGCCGCAGCAGTCCGTCGGCAACCAGCTTGGCCTCGTCGGTCGTATTTCCGTAAACCACCAGCGTGTGCTTACCCTGTAGTTGCCCGAAGAGTTGCCCCACGTCGCCGCGGCTCGATGTGCACGCAAGGTGAGTGGCGCCGGTGACATGTCCCATGGCGAATTGATCTTCGTCCCGCGAGTCCGCAAACAAAACGTCGCCGCGACCGCAGAGCCCAGAGACCGCTTGCGCGCTCATGATTGATGCTGTGGCGGTTTCCGAGGCCTCTGAGCATTGGGTTGGCGGTGCGTAGGCCTTGAGCTCCAGGGGCTCGCGCCGAAACCGATTGGCCACAAGACCTCCGAGCATTGCAACCAAAGCCAGGAGCGCTCCGCGCCACGCCACTTGACCGAGCAAGGCAGTTCTTTGGTTGGAGGTGCTTGGGAAAGAAGTCACGCTTGCCGGTTCATAGCATTGCCGAGCGCGAGTTGTCCACGCGTTGATGGCTCCTGGCAGCGAGTGCAGTGTGGACTAACCTAAGGACCCAATGGTGAATCAGATGGCTACATTTGCAGTGAAAGCGCTGCTTCGAGCGGTGCCGGTGGCGGCGCTGGTGGTGTTGGAGCTGCCTCTGCTCATCGGTTGCGCGCCGGGCGTAGCGCGGCCCGGCGTGCCGTGGGCGGCTACTGCGGCGACCGTGGGCAGCGTCGAGAACGGCCGTGACCGCGCCGCTGCGACAAAAAGAAAGCCCACCAGCGAGCCGTTTGTCTCATTCAATGTTCCGAACCTGCATTACATCGAAGACGATTGGCGATTCACGTCGATGTTGCGCTACCGGCTCCCGAATGAGTACGAGATCCACGACGCGCTGCAGTCCGTTGCACTCATGGGCGGCTCGGTAGTGCGGATCTACACGCTTTCCGTGCGCAAACCAAGCGACAGTGCCGATGTAGTACGACACGTAACGGGGCCGAACCAATTCAATGAGGAGGCATTTGTCGTACTGGATCGACTGCTGGCGAACGCTGCCGAACTTGGGGTAAAGGTCATTGTGCCCTTTGTCGACAACTGGGCCTACTGGGGTGGAGTTGCCGAGTACGCGACGTTTCGCGGCAAGCCCCGGGAAGCCTTCTTTTCCGATGAACAAGTGATTGGCGATTTCCAGCGCACGCTGGATCACTTGATACTTCGGACCAATACGGTCAATGGTCGGCCCTACCGAACCGATCCAACGATCTTTGCATGGGAGACGGGCAATGAACTCGGTTGCCCCGATGCCTGGGTGGCTCGCATCGCCAAGTACATCAAGCAGCGTGACCCGCAGCATGCGCTCATCGATGGCAATTACGGGCCGTTGATCCGCGAAAAGTCACTCCAGGACCCGAACATCGACATTGTGTCGTCTCACCACTACGGTCCCGTGGGTTACACGCTGAAGATGATTGATGCCAACCTTCGCGCCATCAACGGCAAGAAGCGTTACTTCATTGGCGAGTTCGGCCTGTTGACGGCTGCGGATACCGAGCGCGTGCTGAGTTACGCGTTGGCGCGACCCATCGAGGGAATTCTGCTCTGGAGCCTGCGCTTTCACGACCGTGATGGCGGCTACTATCATCACTTGGAAAAACTGCCGTATCAGGCCTATCACTTTCCGGGCTCGCTCCTTGGTCACGACTATGAAGAGCAATCCATCATGCAGCTCATGCGCCATTACGCTTATGGCGCGCGACACCAAGCGAGCCCTGTCTTACCCGTGCCCGTTGCACCCAGTATGCTTCCCGCCTCGGCGTTGGGCGAGGTTAGTTGGCGCGGTTCTGTGGCAGCCCGTTACTATGTGGTCGAGCGCCAGCTAACGACCGCTGCGGCTTGGGAAATTATTGCGAGTCGCGTGGATGAAACGACAGCACCTTATCGACCGGGCTTCGTCGATACAACGGCGCCGTTCGGGGAAAATGTTCGTTATCGTGTGCTAGCCGCCAATGAAACCGGAATCTCCGCACCTTCCGTGCCTACCGAAGCGGTGCAGATTACGGGGCACCTGCTGGTGGACGAAATGGCAAAGCCACAATTCCTGAAAAGTCTCGAAGGGTCAACGGAGTTTACTAGCGAACACCCAGAACTCTGCAAAATGGATCGAGAGCGGCTGCGGGGCAAAGCCGCAGCCCGTGCGGTGTATTCGATCAAGGAGCACCCCAATGCAATCCGGCTCTACGCTTTCGCGCAAGACTCGGGGAAGGTTTTTGAATTGTCGTGGTCTTCCAATGGTCGTAAGTTTACGAAGCTTGCAAGTAGCGAGCGTTCATTTGCCGGCGCAGTGGACGAACCAGTGGCGTTTCGCCCCGTATTGGTCAGTGCAGAGGCGGTCCCGACGCTCGCGCAGGAAATTGCCATCACCTGGCTTCAAACAGCAGAAATTGGGCGCGTTGAAATACAGACTTTGCCATAGACGTTGACGGGGACCGGATTCGGTGAAGGCGGCGCTCGCGGCCGAGGGCTAGGTACCGGTCGTGGTCGGATTGTAATCACTGCTCGACCAAGGGACCGGAACCGTGTAGAGTGGCCCCGATGGCATTCGCACTACTGCCGAGATCTTCGCTGACAACACGCCCGTCGACGACGCAGCGAAGTGGTCGAAGGACCATCCCGGATTCTGGCTGTGTTTTGCTGCGTTTCCGGTGCTCACGCACATTAAGTACGCTCCGTGACGCCGAGGAATGGTCGAAGGACCACTCCGGTCCTCGCAAAACTGCGCCAGAATCCGGGCTTGCCGGGTGGGGTGACTGGGAAGTCTTCGACAATAGAATTTTGCATCAATGGGTGCTGCCGTGAGTGAAGTGAATACGACGTCTCTGGAGCGCATGTCGCGCGATGAACTGATTGCGCACGCGCGCGAACTCTCGATCAATCGACCTGAGTTGATGACTCGCGTTGAATTACGCGATGAAATCGTCCGACTCAGCGAAACGGACGAAGAGCAGCGTAGGCGTGCTCGTGGATGGCTAGGCGTGGCGCGCGATCTGGTGGCAAGCGTGGTGGAACAGAGGTTGAATTTGCCTGATGCTGCAGAAATGATTCGGAATGCGAATTCGCGAGTGCCCAAGCATGTCCCGCCGGTTGCGACCGTGACACTTGCTGAAATCTACGCGGCCCAAGGACATCTGCCGCGTGCAATCAAGTTGCTTGACGAAGTGCTGATGCGAGAACCCGACCATGCTGCGGCTGAGGCTCTACGCGCAACGCTCATCGAGCAGCAAGCCGCTTCAGTGGCTGAAGCCGAGGTTGATGGGCGGCAGTCGCTGATCCCAGAGCCAGAAGATTGGGTAAACACTTCGCCACCGCCCGATGTGACGGCATCGTGGCCCGTCGAAGGCGCTGACGCCGTGACCACTCCCGATGAAACAGGAACATCAGCAGAACCTGTCGTCGCTTCAGCTGAAGCTCTGCGCGCGAAGTTCGAGGCTTACTCGCGGGTTGCGGGCATCCCGCAAGTGAGTGCTGCTGAGAACGAAGTCGAGGCTGCCGCTGGGGTGGAGCAAGTGCCTATTGGTGCAGTTACTGCCGCAGAACCCGAAGTCGAGGCTGCCGCTGGGGTGGAGCAAGTGCCTATCAGTGCAGCTACAGCCGCAGAACCCGATTTCGAGGTAACGACCCCGATTACGATGGAAAGCATCGAGCTCCTGGCCGTGACCGAAGAAACAAAGTCCGCAACCGTGGAACCCAGTGCCTCTGTGGTGGCGCAAGCGGCCGTTGTTTCCGGAATGGAACCCGAGTCAGCCGCGTCACTGCCCACTGCTGTACCGGAGTTGCTCGGCGAGGTGCTCCTCTATCGGCGTAGTGAGGCAACGATCGTTTGTCACTGGTCGCTCTCCGTGGACACCTGGGAGAGCCGGCAAGTGCACAGGGACGGTCAATGGGTTGTACGTGTCTTTCAGGTCAAGGCTGCTGCTGGTCCACTCGAGAGTGAAGAGGCGGATATCGAACTGCCTGGAACATCGGGTGAGATTCTGCTCAATGAAATCGCGGCATCCCAGCAGGTGCGGATGGCGATTGGCTGGAAGGCAGCCAATCACTTTACTCCAGTCATGATCGGCATCGAGGTAGCGGGTGAAGTGCCGGAGCAGCTGACTATTGCCTGGTCTCCATTGCCCAGCGTGGCTGATCCGCCTCCCGATGTGTGGTTGGACCACGCGCGCCGTTCTTGGCATGCATTGTCGATCGGCGCTGTACCATGATGGTTGCGATGCGCAGCTTCCCTTGCGTCATGCTTCTTTGCGCAGTTAGTTGCAGTAAGTCAGAACCACGGAAGGCGAGTGTTGCGCAAGCCAGCGCTCCTGCTCCAGTGGTGTCCGCGCAATCGGCAGCCCCACTCCCCATGCCGGTCGCGCCCAAAGACTTGGAATTGCAGGCATTGGAACGGGATCTGGGCTGTGACAAAGCGGGCCATCCAAAGGCCTGTCGCATACTCAAGGACTTTGCCCAGTCTCAGCGATTCACTGCGCGAACGCCTTCAGGAGAGGGGCGCTGGATCGGTGCTGCCGTGGTCGTAGAACAAGGCATCGAAACTGTGCGCCATTTGGTGCTGTGGTGTAAGACCGTTCCCACGAGCCAAGTTAGCCCCGGCGATCTTCCCGTCAAATGTGGGTTCGAGCTGCTTCCCGATGGACTCAAGTTGCAGTCTGAAAAGCTGATGCGCGCGCTTACGCGGGCCGCTGATCCACCTGAGTCAAACCCCGCGTATCAACTCGCTCACGGCTTCGTCGCCAAGGAACCACGCACGCTGGCAAATACAGCGGGGCCTTCGGTTCACATGACTGCCGAGCGCTCCGTCTATCTGCGCTTCGCACCGCTGCGCAAGGTATACTTAGTCAGCCCGGCCGGGACCGACGCTGCAAGTGGCGACGGGATCTACGCGGAGCTATGGCTCGGGGATTGGTAGTCAGGTTACGGTAGGAGGGACCGACGACCGCCGGTGCCTGCTCTACCGCCCGTACCCTTGGCGCCTCCAGTACTCTTGGTCCCGCCGGCTGCGGACGCTGAGCTCCTGCCTCCAGTGAATCCAACTCCGGTGTTCGCCCGCCCACCAGTGCCCAACCCGTCGGTACCTCCTGCAAACGGATATCCTGGAGGGTCTACGTTGTCCGTAGCGCTGCAAGCTGCGCTAGCCAACATAGTGAGGCATAATGCAAGCGAGCGTCCGGGCGAGTTCATGATTTCCTAAGATAGCAACCGGCACAGGCCATGAAAGTTGCCGCCGGCTCTAAAAGCTACATCGCGGCCGGGGGCGAGTCAAAGCAAAGCCACGGCAAGCCTCGCCGCTGTCTCTGAAAGCGGCCGTGCCCATTTGCCGAATTGTCGGGCGAATTGCGCTCGGCTCGCTCCCCACGGGTGCTTCAGTACCCTTATCGCAGGCTGCGGATCACATACGGCGCCCGGACCAGATCCGGCAGAATGCGGCCTCTGCCGCGAACACAATATCGGAGAACGGTCCCACGATTTCCCGCAGCAAGCCAGCAAACACTCGCCCCCCCCCTTACACACCCCCCTTACAAACCCCCTTTACTGTGACTATATGACCAATCGGTTGGGTCACTATTGTCGAGGCAAGAAAGGGGAAGTGAGCCGTGAAGGGGTACCAAGTCAACAGGCCAACAGGAGTGGACGGTGTGGACTTCATAGACATGCCGGATCCCCGCGTTCAAGCAGGCGACGTGCTGGTTCGAGTCCGCGCCTGCTCATTGAATTATCGGGACCTGGGCATATTGCGGGGCGGTTACTACAGAAATGACAAGCACCCGGTCGTCCCAATCTCGGATATGGCAGGGGTCGTGGAGGCAATTGGTCCGGGCGTTGTCTCGCTAAAAGAAGGCGACCGAGTAACGGCGAGCTTCGTGCGCGATTGGTTGAAGGGGCCACCAACGGATGCGGTACTGCGTACAGGCTTTGGCGGAGGCATCGACGGGTTCTTGAGGGAGCGAGTGGCGGTGCCTGAGCATTGCCTGCTGAAGATCCCCGAACCTTTGAACTTCGAACAAGCCTCGACCTTGCCCTGTGCGGCCGTCACTGCCTGGCATGCCCTTTCGCGCGTGACCCAAGGCGCGGGCCATACGCTGCTACTACTGGGAACCGGGGGCGTTAGCATGTTCGGACTGCAACTGGGCAAGGCCCTCGGCTATCGGTGCATCATTACGAGCAGCAGCAACACCAAGCTTGAAAAGGCAAAGGCGCTTGGTGCCGATGAGGTCATCAACTACCAAACGCAGCCTGAATGGCCCAAGGTCGTACGCGAGTATACGGCGGGGTTGGGTGTCGACCACGTATTAGAGGTTGGAGGTGCGGGCACTCTCGCATCTTCGATTGCCTGCACCAAAATTGGCGGTACCATTTCACTCATTGGCGTATTGGCGCGGGTCGGCGATAACCCAGCATTGATGCCGATGGCATTGGATTGCATGAATCTGCACGGTGTATACGTGGGAAGTCGTGCCATGTTCGGCGAGCTGCTCGACTTCGTGTCACATAATTCCATACAGCCCGTTATCGATCGAGTCTTCGACTTCGATCAGGCCAAACAGGCCTATGGGCACTTGGCAGGTCAATCGCACGTCGGCAAAGTCGTCATTCGTGTGCCGTAGCATGATCGGTCCATTCATCTCACTTGGATTCTGGCCAGTATCGTGAGCAACGCCAGGACCGCCCGGTGAGGTTGCGGGCACCCAAGTGAGCCGGCGAAGTGGTGTATTTC
>CAZCNI010000033.1:0-10221 GCA_964499765.1 uncultured Polyangiaceae bacterium | reverse complement strand
AGGACGTCTGTCAGGTCTTTGGCCCCATCACCCCCGTGCAAAAGGCGGGCGAGCCCTCGGTGCGACCCGAAGACCCTGACACTACGGGTGGGTACTACCAACCCGTACGCTTGCTCACGCACTATGCTGGCACAGGGGAGTACGAAGTGGGCGTTACCAGACTTCTGTGTGGAATCGCGCTCGGCGCTTCGCAGGAGAACACTTTAAGGTTCACGAAAGAGTATCGCGCCAACACTAATCCATCAATTGACGCTCTGGAGCTAGACCTAGGAAGCGATGTTAAATTTGGGATTGACTTAGCCGAAGGCACCAGTCCAGAGACCGTGAAAGTGGGCAGCACCGGGCAGTTCAACGCAACTTGGGCGGATTGCTCTGGCGCGCCGAGTGACACGTCATGTACGGGGGCCGAAGCCTATCTCAGCTTCGATGCAGCGCAGCAAACGCTGCTCGACAGGCGAGAGTCCATCCGCGTTTCCTGGTACGCAACCGACGGTAGCTTTGAACACGACCGCACAGGTAGGACCGAAGAAGAAGCCGGCATACCGAGCACTTCCAATAATTGGACGGCGCCTGACTCGCCGTCCCGGGTGCAGTTCTGGCTCGTCATTCGCGATGATCGACGAGGTGTGAGCTGGGTTACTTTTGAACTAGAAATCGTAGCTTAATTGCGGACGAGATCTCCGATTGCTCCGGTCGCGTGATGAATTGCGGACGGCAGGGCCGGGTCGCTACACACCAGAGTAGCCGCAAAAGGCACGATATGTGAAGAATTTTTCCGTCCTATGCGCAGAGTTTTCATCGTTGTCACCGAATCTTCATTGTAGGCGGCTAAAACGACCCTTCTATGGCGCGGGTGTTGGTGGTTGAAGACGAGCCGGACGTCGCGGAGGTACTGAACTACAGTCTGCAGTCCGCAGGGTTTGAAACATTGATCGCCGCAACGGGGCGCGAGGCCGTGCTCCTGAGTGACACAAGCCACCCCGACATCATCTTGCTCGATTTGATGCTTCCGGATATGCCCGGAATACAAGTGTGCAAAAATCTGAAGTCGAGCACGTCCACCAAGAGCATCCCCGTGATCATCGTTTCAGCGCGAAGTGACGAAATCGACAGAGTGGTCGGATTCGAAGTAGGCGCTGACGACTATGTTGTCAAACCGTACAGTATGCGCGAATTGTTGCTTCGCATGCGCCGTTCGCTGGAACGTCGGTTAGCTCCGCGCAGTGGTGGCGACCTTCTACATAGCGGCGCACTAAAGCTAGACATCAATGCGCACCGCGTATGGGTTGGAGAAAACCAAATCGAGCTACGAATGACAGAATTCAGACTCTTGATGTGCCTGTGTGAGCATCCAGCTCACGTCTTGACACGTGAACATCTTCTCGAGATGGTGTGGGGCCGAGGGTCAACGGTTGCGTTGCGTACCGTGGATGCTCACATCAAGCGTTTGCGCGATCGTTTGGGCTCGGCGGGCAATCAGATTGAGACTGTAAGAGGTGTTGGCTATCGAATGGACGATGAGCGCTCCACACACCACGACAAAGGCCTATCGTCGGCCGACGCAGCAGCGTCTCCGCATGTCGCATTCTAGGTCACCTCGAACAGACTGCTAACATACGCTGCGATTGCCATTCGCTGGCCGGCTTCGGTCGCGGCCGCTTACCCAGCCTCCCTTACAACCGCGACCAGCTTGTTGTGGGATTTCTTCGCGAGCAGGTTACCGAACAACGACTCTCGACGAGAGTGATGGGCTCGGTTGTGTCGAGCAACGGAGCCAAGGAACGGTATTGAGTGTGGGCCGCTCTTGCCAGGAGGCGCCACAAGTTGACTAGATCGTCGCCTTTGGCCACGTGGGCCTCGAGCGAGAAGAAAAAAACTTTTCGCGGGGCGCACGACCAAGGCAATGCCCGGTGAGAACAATCAAGCAAAGCCGACAGTCACTGACTTTCTTTACCCAGCACGGCGCAAGTGGACCGGGCGACCCGTACCCGCTATTTCTTCGCCGTCGCGTTGTGTCCGATCACTTGGGGCAGCGGGTTGGCGTTGGCGATGTGCGCCGTAGGCGCAGCCGTCTCACTGGCGGCCGGTACCTGAAGTCGCGACTCGAGCCACTGCACGAGCTGCTTACCCAGGTCCGCGCGTGCCGCTGCCAGTTTGCTACCATACACGTCTGCCGCTTCCGGTGAAAGTGTTCCGCCATGCACTTTCACAGCTATGGGGATGCCTTCGAGCGAGGCGCGCTCGTTTGCCGAAATAACTCGCACATGAATCGCGGGAACGAGCGTGTATACGACGGGGCCCCACGCGTTCTTGCGTTCCGATTCTTCGACGTACGTAACGTCTTCCACCAACACATTGTAGTCGTTGGGGTGGTGCAATTTGCTGCGCCGCTGCCCCACGACTTGCAACCCCATGTCGCGCAGTTGCTGTTCTAGCCGGGGCGGCTTCAGTGCAACCGAGTGTTTCAACGCGGCAACTTGCACCAATAGACTGGAGGTCCGGCTATCAACGCTGGCGTGGGACGTGCGAGTAGAGAATGTACTCTCGCTGCGCCGCTTCGAAACTGCATTGCCTGGATCGACACTGACTACGGCTGCGCGTTGGTGCCAAGCAGCGTCACGTACGGGGGTCTCTTCTACGGCGCCGGTGGTACTTGCAGTGGGCGGCGCATGGGTATTGCGTGCCTGAGTCTTATGGCAGGCGACGCTACCGAGGCAGCTAAGGACGGCTAACATGAGGGCCCAGAAACAGGTTGAGCAAATGCGCATCGTGGCTCTCTCGGACGCAGGAACCAAGTAAGCAGTCTGACCGCCTATCACGGCTGTCTGCGCTCGGCAAGACAAGCTCAAGCTAGGCAAGGTGACCTAGCCAAGACATCACTAGCACTACGGGGTTGCTGGGATACTTCCTCGCCGCCGGAAGTACTCGAAATTGAAGCGATAGCCCGCTGCGAAATACCGCGACTGCAGCCATTGGGCAAATTCCGGGAAGTCAGCCAAGTCAGCCGCGGAGTCACCGGTACCACCCGTTACTAACGGAAAGATGTCAGCGTGTTGTACGACGACAACCAATGGATCGCTCTTGCGGATGTCAGCCATGAAACGTTGTTGTGCTATCGGTCGCTGCCACGCGGTACGCTGTGCCACGTCGTAGATGAATCGGGTTGCAGGTTTTCGCTGAGCAAACCAGTAAATCGCCGGTTCGAATCCCCACACGAGTACTGTATCGTTGGGTCCAGTCTGGCCCTTGATCCAACTTGCCACGTCCTGGTCTGCGTCAAGATCAAAGCCAGCTACTCTGGCAATTGCGCCATCAAGGCGGCTGCGCTCAGCCACGTCATGCCGACGATGAAATAACCAGTGAAGACGCAGTTGGGTTCGCTGCCAGCCTGAACCTGGTAGATCCGGCATGCCCGTGGAGACGAGACCGCTGAGGAGCGCCGCGACCGCAAAGATCGTGATGCTGGTCCAGCCCCGTGGCACGGCCGTCCACCAGAGTTTCGACCAACCTAGGCCCGCCAAGAGCGCCAAGAGTGGCAGAGTTGCGCCATAATGATATTGAAAAAACTTCGCTTGCAGCGCGATCCCGACCGCGTGAAATACCACCAGGCCAGCCGTGAGGAATATACCCTCGTACTCTCGGCTATGCGCAGACGGCAGAATCAACGCTGCGCCAACCCCGATCGGAATGTACACCGAAAACTTCACTAGCGACTCGACGAGTGCGTAGTGGAACATGCTAAGCGGTGCATGCCCCCCGTGCCAACCAAGCGCAGTGTACCCCGGCACGAAATCATGCATGGTCCACCAGAAATCAGACCAAGCGCCATGGGTTACGAAATAGACGGCACAGGCAACAAGAGGCGTCAGGGCTCCGCATCCGAGCGCAAGCAAAGGCCAAAGTCGTTTGAACCAGGGACTATCCGGAACTTGTCGGAACACGTACGCTGCGAATACGATGAGGCCACCGGCCAGTTGGGGCTTCATTAGACCGGCTGCACCGAGCAGCGCTCCCGCCAGATATGCCTGCAGGTTCGTCGTTGTGCGCTGATCGCGCGGTACGATCAGCGCGAGAGCGGCAAGGGTAAGCATGCCCCCGAATGATTCTGGTTGCGCCGTATGCCAGAAATCGAGCATGACGTGAGCCAAAGTGAAGATGGCGGCCGCGCACCAGCCGGCAAGCGAACTACCTTGAAAGCGCCGTGAAAGTACGACCAAGCAGAGAATCGAAGCCACAAGGCCTATGACTTCGAGCCAGCGAATAGCGGCCATGTTCTCACCGAACCAGGCCTCGGCTGCGGCGTATACGAAAAAAATACCCGGCGGCTTGAAGTCCCAGAGGTCGTGATACGGAGTCTGATGCTGCAGCATGCCGTGCCCGATCAGGGCGTAGATGCTCTGGTCACGACCCCAAGGGAAAGTAGTAATGAGAGCCAGGCAGAGCAGGCTAGTCACTGCTGCCAGCACTGCCAGTAAGCCATTGCCGCGTTTGGCGTGTGGAGGACCTATCAACCTGGTGAGCAGCGACGTCACGACCGCTCCACTGTGTGCCGAAATGGGCTGGCGCAAAAGCAGGTACCCTCGTGCTTCAGGTTCGGTGGGTATAGGTCATCACCAAGTAGGCAACGGTTTCGTGCCCGGTTGAGTTGCGGTACTCATGCGGCACGTCTGCCTGAAAGTGCGTCGCATCACCCACTCGCAAATCGATGGTGGTCCCTCCGAGGTGGATCTCCAGGGCACCCGCTGTTACCACGATGTTTTCAGTCGTCCCTGGAGCGTGAGCGTCAGCCATCTCGACCCCACGCGGCGCGAGTCGCAGTTCGTAGAACTCGGCCGTATGCGGTCGATCGAGCGGAAACAGAGCCCGCGTGGAAAAACTGCCATCGGCGGACTTGAGTACCTTGGCGCGGGAAGCTCGAAAGACGAGCGGTTCTTCCGGGGCTGGGCCCCCTAGAAGGGAGGAAAACGGAACACCCAAAGCTCGCGCAATGCGCCAAAGCACGGTAATCGTAGGCGTGCTGCGCCCCAGTTCGATCTGGCTGAGCATGGCGCGGCTCACACCAGATTCGTACGCTAACTTGTCGAGGGAAAGGCCGCGCTCGCCGCGCAATTGGCGTAGCGCACTCCCAACGTCTGGAGAATCAGGCGAGTTGTCTACTTCACTGACTGCATTCGGCACGGAACCTCTCGGTTCTGGTGTGGCCGGGGCTGCGCGGTGTTGCGCGATGCTTCGGGAAGGTGCCGTACCTTCGTGCGTCGCGACTCGCTTGTCAGTCGATGTACGAGCACCGCTTCGGGACTTCTCTCGCGTTTTTTCTCGAGCCATTACACCTCGTATCCGAAGAAGCGGCTGGAGCGTCAAGACAATTCACGAAAAGACGGCTAGTGTCGCTGCTCAGCGCAATTGGCATTTTCATAATTTCCGCTTTCCTGGACATCACCGGGTCAGAGGCCTGTGGGCCTAAATGCCCTGGCGCCATGTCCGCATGTCGAACCGACAGCTTGCGTATGAGCCAACTTCTGCTTAATTGGAAGCGAGTCTGATATTGAAGACGGTTGATCCCGCGGCGGCTCGGGCTCGGACTTGAACTGGCGCCGCAACTTAGGAGTCCTCATCATGTCTCATGGCTCGGATCAATTGCCCGCTAACCTGCCACCCAGTGAGGCGCAGAGCCTCGCATTCGAGTCATCAGCGATCCACGCCGGCCAGCGTCCAGATGCCGAGCTCGGGGCCGTGATGCCGCCGATTGTTCTCTCGACTACGTTTGCTCAACTCTCGCCGGGCAAACCAAGGCCGTTCGAGTACTCGAGGTGCGGCAATCCCACCCGTGCAGCGCTCGAGACATGCATTGCCACGCTGGAATCGGGTCGTTTCGGGTTTGCGTACTCCAGTGGGTGTGCAGCCGTAAACAACATCCTCGAATTGCTCGGTCCCAATGAGCACCTGCTCTGTTGTGACGACGTATACGGGGGTACGTATCGTTTGTTCGAACATGTGTTCCAGCAGCGTCGCGTGTCCTGCACTTACGTTGACTACACATTCCCCGAACGGATCGAGGCGGCAATTACGCCACGAACCAAGATGGTATGGGTTGAGTCGCCAACGAACCCGCTGCTCAAGATTTACGATTTGGGCAAGATTGCAGAACTGTGCAAGCGCCACGGTTTGCTCCTGGTGGTGGACAACACCTTCGCGTCACCAGCGCTGCAACGACCCCTCGAGTTTGGGGCTAACATCGTGCTGCACTCCACCACCAAGTACCTCAATGGTCACTCGGACGTGATTGGTGGCGCAGTGGTTACCCGCGATGAAGCATTGGCAAAGCGAATCGCGTTTCTACAGAACGCGCTTGGTTCGGTACCGAGTCCAATGGATTGTTATTTGGTGCTACGTGGCATCAAGACACTGCCGCTTCGCATGCGTGAACACTGCCGATTGGCGCTTGAGCTCGCACGGCGACTCGAGCAGACACCCGGCGTGCAGCGTGTGCTTTACCCGGGGCTGCCCAGTCATCCACAACACGCGCTCGCGCAGCGGCAGATGCCGCTCGGAGGCGGTGGCATCATCAGTCTCGAACTCGAGGGTGGAGAGAAGGGCGCGCACGCGTTTCTAATGGAGCTCAAGTTGTTCACGCTTGCGGAGAGCCTAGGCGGAATTGAATCCCTTGCCGAACATCCGGCGACCATGACCCACGCCACCGTGCCCCGCGAGCAGCGCCTGGCCGTGGGCATCACCGATGGCCTGGTGCGACTCTCGATTGGGATCGAGAATCTGGAAGATCTGTGGGCAGATTTGAGTCAGGCACTCAGAGTCGTACCTCAGCTCGCGTGAGAGTCAAATTAGCAGCAAGCCGCGCCTCTGGATCACGCGGACATTTCAGTGCCGCCGACGAGCCATATGCTGACGATGCGTACCGCGTCAGGAGAGCTCTACCGCTCTGCGCCAACAACGAGAGGTGTTCGTTGCTGGCGCCATAACCTCTACGGCCAACGGGCAGTCTGCCGCGGCGGTTGCAGCCAGCACGAGCCATCTAAAGTGCACGTACACGGTGACGTCCCCAACAATAGGCCGCACCGCCCGCAATGGCGCAACTGTGTTTTGAGCTCGTCGCGATTGCTTCGACGGCAGATGGCAGCACGGTGCGCAGCAAAGCACAAGGCACGAATGCTGAACACTGGTAATGCTGAAATGGTGATCATTAGGCTCGAGCCGGCATGATTGAGCGGTAGTTGCCCCCTCACCTTTGCTGCTGCCTGCTGCGTGCAGGTCAGAATCCGCTAGGGTTGCGCAATGAGGCCATTCGCTAGGATACTGTTGGCAGCATCTCTGATAGCCGGTCACGCACAAGCACAAGAGCAAAGGCACATTGGCTACGCCGAGGTTCTGAACCTCGCGGTCAATGTTTCGCCAACCATGCGCGTGGCGCGGGCGGAAGAGCATGTTATTGCCGCTGACGTCAGCATCGCTGGAGTGATTGCAAACCCCACGTTCATTGGAGGCACATCTACTCAGGCTGCCAAAATTTCGGTAGGTGTGTCGGTACCGCTTGCAATCCTCGGCCAGCGCGGCGCCGCGATTCGAGCCGGTCAAGCTGGACTCGACGCTGCTCACGTGGGCACTAGTGCCACCCAGAGTGACAGCCGAGCTGCTGCGGCGCATGCGTTCGTGGCGCTCTGGTTGGCTGAACGAATCGCGCAATCACGAGCCAAGGCTGAAGAGTTGGTTGCGCAACTCGATCAAGCCGTGAGCATACGAGTGCAGTTGGGAGGTGCGCCTGAAGTGGACCGCATCCGTTCGAACGCCTTGAAATTGCGAGCGCATGCAGAAGCCGTGCAAGCGGCTCAACTCGTTCGCGCCGCGGCCGCGGATCTGGGGCGTTGGATTGGCGAGAGCGACGCTTCTGAATTGAGGACGTCGGACGCCGCTGTTGTTCCAGACACGCCGCCACCACTTTCAGCGTTGCTGGGGCGCGTTGCACAAGGCCCGTCGGTAGCTCGTGAAAAGGCGGCAGCCCATGCGGCCCAAGCCCGCGCGGAACATGAACGCGCTCTTGTCAGACCAGCTCTGACCCTTGACGTTGGAGTGGACGCGCGGGACCCGACTCTGCCTGCCACTAACTACCGTGCGCAATTGGGTGTTGAACTGCCGGTCTTTACCCAGCGGGATCCATATATTCAGCGCGAAGATCGAGCAGCGGCAGCTGCCGAACAACGTGCGCGCTATCAAATGGCTACGCTCAGCTCCGACCTCCTTGTCGCCTATCGGACATTTGAAGCAGCCACTGCGGGCAGAGTCACTCTTGAGCAGGCGGGGGTTCCGGCCGCTCGAACCGCTGCCAGGTCCACAGAAGAATCGTATACGCTCGGTCGCGCCTCGCTCGAGGCAGTGCTTGACGCTGACAGGACACTCATTGACGTGGAATTGACGTTGCTGGATGTGAGCGCGGCGCGTGCTAACGCTTGGATTGATGTCGAGCACGCCATGGGAGTGAAATGAAGCGACTGTTGCTCTGTTCCACGGTTGCGCTCAGCGCATGTCGCCATGAACCGGTCGAGCCTGCACCGCCGCCAGTACAGGTGCATTGCGTGCATCCCGGGCGGGGCGACATTGACGACACACTTTCCATGCGCGGACGGCTCGAACCGCCCCCGGGCGGGACGCTGCTGGTTGCTTCGCAGGTTGCAGGTCGAGTGGTTCAACTGCTGGCACACGAAGGCCAACGCACGGCGTCTGGTGATGTAGTGGCTGTGGTGGACGACATGGCGGCACGCGATACCCTTCGGCAAGCGGAGGCCGCCGTCGCGCAGTCCAAGGCGACCATGACCAATGTTGACGCCTTGCTCAGTCGCACGCGCGCGCTCGTTGAGCGCGGTATCGCTGCCCGCCAGGAGCTCGAAGACGCGCAGGCCAAAGCCGAATCGGCGCATGCCGGCGTCGTGGCATCGAATGCCGCAGCCGATTTGGCCAAACGAACTCTGGGTCGTGTTCAGGTGCGCTCGACGCTTGCCGGAATCGTCACTCGCGTATTTCGCGGACCCGGCGCAATCGTCGACGGCTCAGCTGCTACTCCCATTCTCGAGCTTGCCGCTGCCTCGACCCTGGAATTCGCGGGCACGGTGACCCAAATGGATCTGGCTCGCATACGCGCCGGTCAGCAGGCTTGCGGCAGCGTGATCGGCAGTACTGAAAGTCTCGTGGGCGTGGTGCGCGTTATGCCGAGTGCCATTGATTCCAGCACCGGCCTCGGCACGGTACGCGTTGCACTGGAGCAGGGGTCCGCCTCGGCAACAGTCGGCGCCTACGGCCAAATGCAAATCGTAATTCAACGCCATCAAGGCGCGTTACTGATCCCGGCAAGCGCGCTGCGCGGCGCCATGATCGACGGACCGGAAATCGCAGTTTGCAAGAACGGCAACGTGCAAATTCGGTCACTGAAGGTCGGCGTCTACAATGAACGTGAAGTCGAAGTGCTGGCTGGGGTCGAAGAATCGGAGTTCGTGGCAGTGGATCACGTCCTTGGGCTGAGTAACGAAACCGCGATTCGGCAATTGCCATGAAGGTGCTTGCGTTTCTTCAGCGTCACGCAGCAGCGGTATGGCTTGCCACGTTGGTCCTCGTTGCTTTGGGCATTGGCTCTGCGCGACGTTTGCCAAGTGCCATCTACCCGGAGGTGGAGTTTCCACGCATCGTCGTAGTTGCCCGCGTAGGCGGAGCGCCACCGGACCTGTTTCTTACCACTGTCACTCGTCCACTCGAGCAAGCGCTGACCTCGACGCTCGGTGTTCAACGAATCCGCTCGAAGACAATTCGTGGCGCAACTGAAATAGCTCTGCAATTCGCGCCCGCCACCGATATGTGGCGTGCCTTGCAATTGACGGACGCTCGCATCGCCGAAGTGCGCCCCTCACTGCCAACCGAAACGGAGATTATCGTCGAACGTGTGACTACGGGTTCATTCCCAGTGCTCACATTCAACGTCGCGGGTCCGGTCGATCCGCGGGAGTTACGCGAAATTGCCGAATTCGTGGTGCGCCCGGCACTAGCGAACGTGCAGGGTGTTGGGCGCATCGAGGTCCTGGGCGGCGATGTGCGTGAGGTTGAGGTCATCTTGCGTCCCGAGGCCACGGCGGCACTGCGTCTGAGTCCCGCGCAGGTCGCGGAAAAACTGCAAGCGGGCCTGGGACTGGCAGCCGTCGGGCGATTAGACGAGGGTCGACAGCT
>CAZCNI010000032.1:0-10224 GCA_964499765.1 uncultured Polyangiaceae bacterium | reverse complement strand
CTCTATCTGAAGCAGGCCGGTAGGGTGCGGTTGCGGGTGCGCGGCGATGCCAAGCCGTCTGCCATTGTGTCGCCGCCGTTCTCCCCCGCCGATCTTTCACTATGTTCCGACAAACTAGTTCGGCAGTGCGAAGCCAGCTGAGGCGTTATCGCCTCTTGCGGCGACGCCCGCCGATGACGCCGAGGAATGGTCGAAGGACCACTCCGGTGCTCACACAAACTTCGCCAGCAAACGAGCTTGGCGGGCGGGGCTTCTGAGATGTGACGGAATGTCAGAAACTGCACAGGTCGTCTGGCCCGCGCTCGCAAATGCGGCCAATTTTGGCGGCTGTAGCCATGTCTGCGGGCTACGTGTTGCGGTAAATGGCTTCGCCGCTTACGGTACGCGCCTTGACTATGTCCAGTTCGACGACTCCCAACGGACCTGATCCCAAGCATCGTCGCCGCCGGCGGCATGGAGGTAAGCCGCCCGCTCCAAACGTAGCGGCGCCTGCCAAGGTGGTCGCCGAAGCACTCAAGGCTCCGCAGGAAACGGCTTGGGTCGAAGAACCTTTGACACCGCAAGAGATAGCGAAGCTCAAAGTCCAGTTTCGGTTCTTGCGCGACAACCGTCACCTGCTCAAACTTCGCGTTAACGCTGCCGAGGACCTACTGCTCAACGGCGTGAAAGAACCGACCCATCGCGGCGTTTGCCAGCACCTGCTGGCCAAAGTCGAGCGGAGCCGGGTGCTCACCGTGTCGCAGAACATGCCGCCGGATCAAGCGGTGCGCCTGCTCAGCGGTGTCATCCGGTTTGCACCCGACATTGCGTACATTCTTCGGTACCTCGAATGCGTCAAACAAACTGCGTCACAGCAACAGGCTGGCGCGGCGCTGACCGAGGCGCTAAAGCAGATTGAGTTTACCGAGCTATCCGCGGCGCAAATGCGCCAATTGGTGGCGCTGATCGTTGATGTGTTTGCCGAGCGCGATCTGCCGGTGTTTCTCTTTACGCTGCTTTACGACAAGTCTTTCAAAGAGGCGCTCGATCGCTCACTCGACGGTTTCCCAGAGGTATTAGGGCGCATGGTGCTCCCTTTGCGCGTGTTACATGGTCTGATTGCTCACGCAGCGCCAAAAAACGCCGATTCTGGTGCTGACATGCAAGCACTGAAAGCCGGGGTTGCCCTGTTGTGTGAGGTGAATCCGGCAAGCCTCGTTCAACTGCCAGAAGGCGCTCGTCAGCGCCTACTGCAAATCGGGTGCGAGTTTTTGCGCGCCAAAGCCGGGCTCCGGGGTGATACGCTCATTCAGCTTCAGGCAAGCCTGACGTTTGCGCAAGACGCGGACCGCGTTGCAACCGCGCTGACATTGGCTGAGGCGCTGGTAGCTACCGGTGAAGAACCCATTGCGCGCAAGTGGCTCGACCGTGAACTGAGCGGGTCCGCCGGCGGTAATGGCAATGCGCTGGCGCGCTTTCGGGAATCGCTGGAGCGGCCTCGAGTGGGCGTGGTCGCGATTGACGCGCCCCGCACCAATGGCAAGCCGCTGCCCGCTGGGCGCTGGTATCGCGGGTGGCACCTGCTGCTGCGCGAGACCGTGCTCGTGCGTGTGTGTCGCAAAGAGGAACAGGCAGTGCTCGCTGAACAGATTGCTCTCTGGCGTAGCCTGTTGGTTCCCGGGGTGTCGCGCGTCGTGGGTGCGGCGACCGAAGGCCAAGCTGGCTACATTGCCGTTGAGCTATCGGGGCAACCGCTGTTCCGCGAAGGCAAGCGCACGAATAGAATCGAAGAGAGCACGCGGCTGCGCTGGGCCGTGCAGATCTGCGCCCTACTCGAGGGTCTTTCGAATGCGGGTGTGGTGATTGCGGACGCAAACTCGAACCGGTTCAATGTCGACCCGCAGGGGCACCTCTGGTTGGTCGATCTCTGGCCGCTGCAGGGCGCTGATGTAGAGCGGGCGCATGCCCAGAACCTCGAGCACGCCCGCGTCACGTGTCGGGAGCTGCTCAACCAAGCTCCGTGCTACTCACTCGCTGAGGGCGCGCTGCAACAGGTCGAGGACGCCACATCAATCAAACAACTGGCTTCGATTTTCTGAACACTGACGTCACGTAGCCAAGGTCGCGTCGGGTGAGCTCCCGCGTGAGCACGAGCAGCCCGACGTTGAGCGCAACCAACACGGCTGCGGCGCCCATGGTGGCAATCTTGCCGCCCGGTGACCAGAGTCTGCCCAATGTGATGGTGGCTGCGGCTACCAAGAAGACGCGTATCATGGTGATTAGCGGCACGACTCCGCCAGCTACTTTGTGCACCAGTGCACCCGCCACCAGTGTTGCGATCACTAGACCAACCGAGGTTGCAACCGCAGTCACCCACAGCAAGTGAGGTCCAAAGCTGAGGTTCCGGAGCAATGCCACACCCAGGACCGCGACCAGCGCAAAGGCGATTCCCGTTGTAACTGCGCTGGCCCGCTCGGCTTTGAGACTGGTGAGCACCGTGGTGAGAATGCCGAAGATCGCGAATGCGCCAAACCCTAACGCCAGTAGCTGCATGGCAGAGGTGGCATATAGGGCGACCTCAGCCGGGAACACCAAACGCAGCAGCGGACCGGAAAGACCCGAAATAACAGAAACCATCACGCCCGCTACGATTAGTGCCAGCCGCACGCCGGTCATCACGAAGAGCCGAACGTCCTTCATATTGCCTTCGTGTTGGGCGCGCGCCAACAGTGGAAACAGCACGAACGTGACGCTCAGCAGCAGCTGGTACGGCAAGAAGCAGAACAGTTGCGTTGCGCGGTACGCTCCCACCAGCGGATCTGCTGCCTCCGATGAAAGCCCGGTGCGGAGCGCTGCGGATGCCGCGAAGTACCGCAGTACCGTGATGTCGGCTTGTTGCAACAGATTGAGCAGAATCTGGCCCAAGAACACGGGCCCAATAAAGGCGAGATACTGGCGCAGGGGGAGAGCCGCCGCACCCTTGCGGCCCGTGCCTGCAATCAGCAATGCTGCAACGAAGATCACGGCTGTTGCCAGGGCAAAACCAGAGCTGGCTCCCGTAACACCCTGCTCCGCGGCCCGACTGAATGCGTAAGCCCCACCCAGCATGAGAACCGTGCGCAGGGTAGCAAACGCCATGTCGAACCCCGCTTGCCAAACGAACCGGCGCTGACCATTGAGCACGCCCACCAGCGGTGCGTACAGGCCATAAAAGAACAGCACGGCTGCCAGGATACGCACGGGCATGACCAGATGCGGCGCATGCACCCATTGAACAATCGGACCCGCCAGGATGCCGAATAGCAGTGCAATGGGCAGCGCAAAACCAGCGTGTATGGTCAGCACCCGGCGCGTGATCTGCGGGCGTTCCGCTTCATCAGCCCGCGCCACCGTGCGACTGACGCCCTGAATCGAGCTCTGCACGACCGGGTTGTAGACGACCGCTGACACGGACAGCGCCGTGGAAAGACCGCCATAGCCGCTGGTGCCTAGGACTCGCGTCAGCAGAATCTGCTGCACGAGGCCAATCACCATGAAATACATTTTGGCAACGGCCACCGCGAGCCCGCCGCGCCCAGCTGAGCTGGCAACACTGGGTGTGGTGTCGTTTTTGATCGGTGTTTTGGGATTGTTCGGTTCAGGCACGGCGCGTGGCATCTTGCCGCTAGCTATCCGACCGTCAAGTCGAGATTCCGCCCAACGGCAGCGAGCCATCGCTTCCGCTGAATCAATGTACTAGGATTGTGCAGCCGTGGTTGCCAGCATTCCCAGTCCCCCAAGCTCGAAAAATGCCCAGGCGCGAGTGGCGCTGGAAGTTGGAGCCGTTGTTGCGGAACGTTTTCGAATCGTAGGGGTTATCGGCGAGGGGCGTTCCGGCACTGTGTACGCTGCCGAACACGTGGTGCTGCAGAAGAAGGTTGCCCTCAAAATCCTTCACCCTGAACTGACGGATACGCCCGATGGCGTTGCGCGATTCGAGCGCGAAGCCATGGCCACGGCGCGGATCGAGCATCCGAATGTGGCTGCTGCCATCGACTTTGGAAAGTTGCCGGAGGGTTCGAGATACCTAGCGACTGAGTTGGTGCAAGGGCGCAGTCTGCGCGAGACCATTGCAAAGGGGCCGCTGGAACTTGGCCGCGCCCTTCACGTAGCGCGCCAAATCGCGTCGGCACTAGCTGCGGCGCAGGCGCTCGAGATCGTACACCGGGATCTCAGTCCCGAGAATGTGATCCTCGTCACCCGTGACGACGACCCAGACTTCGTCAAGATCATCGATTTTGGAACGGCGCGCATTGCCGTTGAGCAGGGAGATGTGGGTGGTCCGCAGGGGCTCACCAAAGCGGGTGCGGTTTTTGGGAGCCCTGAGTACATTCCCCCGGAGCAGGGCATTGGGCAGAAGGTGGATTCCCGGGCAGATCTCTATGCGCTCGGGGTCATGATGTTCGAGATGCTTGCCGGTGTCAGACCCTATGTCGAGCGGGACGATGTGGGGATCTTGGCGCAACAACTGACGATTCCGGTACCGACTTTTGCCGAGCGAGCCCCGGGTATCACAGTGCCGCCACCGGTGGAACGCATGATCTATCGCTTGCTGGCGCAACGCCCGCAAGAGCGCACGCAGCGCGCCGAGGAACTGGTCAAAGCCATCGAGCAATTCCTCGCGGGCGGACCGGCAATGTCGGGCGCGCCCCCGGCTCCGCTCGATCCGCTCCCGGCTTTTGCTCTCAACACTCAACTGCAAATCCCCGTAGCTGCTCCACCAACGAGCAACCGTGAAGCACAGCCGTCCACTGATGTTGAGCGCTCGGGCGCGTTGCCTCAGGGTGAGCCTTTGGTCGTGAAAACCAAGCCGCGCAACCAGGCTCTACAGTCCATTGTGCGCTCGCTCCGTCACTCGTTCGCAAGCAGCGTTGAATTCGTGAGTAAGCGTCGCGAAACCCTGCCCGAGCCGCTGCGAGGTTGGCTCATTCGCGTTCCCGCCGCGGCCATCGAGATCGCGGGCATTGTGCTTTTGCTTTTGTCGTTCACCCTCTTGGGGTTGTGGTTGCACCGCCCGAGCGCAAAGCACATGGCCGCTGATGGGGCAGCGAGTGCCGCATCAACAGCAAGTAAAGCGGCAGAGCCAAGCGTATCACCCAGCGCCGGTGCCGCGCCGAGCGACATGGCCGGAGTGCAACGCCCGAGCTCCGGAAGTGACGCCAATGACCCCATTTCCCTGATTGAATGGGCGCAAGCCAAGTTGCATGAAGGTCACGACGCCGAGGCGGTCAGCACCTTGGTGCGCATGCTCGTAAAGCATCCTGATCGGCGCAATGACGATCGCGTTGCGGACATCTTGTTCAAGACCGCCAGCTCCAACGCCAATGGAGTGTCCAACACCACGTTCTCTCTCCTGCAAGGCACCATGGCTGGTCAGGGCGCGGAAGTCATCTACCAGCTAGCCATTGACCGTAGCGTCTCGAGCCACGTGCGCGCGCGCGCCGAGAAATGGCTGCACACAGTGCAATTCGATCGAGCCGCGTCCGATGCCCTACGCGTTGCAACGCGCCTACGTTTGGCTTCATCGTGCGAAACCAGACACGCCATGCTGCCGATTGCTGCCAAAGCCGGTGGTACCGCGGCGCTGACCTACTTGCGCGAACTACAGGTTGAAACCGGCTGTGGTCTCACCGGCACCAGTGACTGCTTTGCTTGCATGCGCAAAGACTCACTGCTCAAAGACGCTATTGCGCAAATCGAAGAACGTCAGCGGCGGAAAGACAATTAGAAGGTCCGCGCGAGCAAGAAACGTGGGAATACCTGAGCGCTGAGGTGCCAGTGCGCTCCGCGAGCAGCGCTTAGTGACCCGCGGACGCCGTCTAGTAGTCACCCACCGGCAACCGCGCCGCAACGTCATCCCAACGAATCACGACGCCCGGTAAGATACCGACGGGCGTGTCGCCCTCAAGGGCCTGAGTGTCGGGTTTGCCAAATTCGGAGCCTTGCAGGCGGTACACGAATAGAACGCGATCGGCGGGATGGACGAGCCAAAACTCGCGTACACCGGCGCGCTCGTAAATACGACGCTTGCGCACCTGATCGTGACTGGCCGTCGAAGGCGATATCACCTCGACGACCCAGTCCGGGGCTCCCCGCACTCCGCGCTTGTCAAGCTTCGTTTCATCGCAAACGACCATCACGTCCGGTTGCACCACGGTGTCGATGAGCTCATCCACCTCGTTGCGCACTGGAAGTCTCACGTCCAGCGGAGCGATAAAGGCGCGACACGGCTTGCCCGAAAGTGCGCCTCGCACCTGATGATAGATTTCGCCCGCCAATTCCTGGTGAGCGAGATCCGGACCCGGTGACATGAGGTACGCCACGCCGTCGAGCAGTTCGTAACGCACGTCCTCGCGCCACGTGAGGTAGTCTCCGTACGTGTGAAGTTGGTTGTCTCGAACGGCTAGGCCTACCACTCTGTACCTCGTGCGTTGACCATTCTAGCCTACTGCGCCGCTCAAGACCAAAATCACCTGGTTCGCCTCACCAATCCGGCACCAAGCCGGAGTGTCGCGCGGAAAGGCCCGCTTGCCGTGACCTGGGAGACCGCGGGGCCGTCAATCATTGTCGCAACTGGCGAAACACTCGCGCTTGAACACAAAGCAGAATCACGAGCGATTGTGATTGACAGGCTGCAGATGGATTTGATACGGCACGAACCGATAGTACCGGTTCCGGACAAGGGCTGAGGGTTGCTCAGTCGCGGAACGCTATTGCTTCAATACAGGCCTCAAGCAGGGGACAATTCAATGGCACGCAGAACGCGCAATGGCGGCAGTGAGCGTTATTTTGGCCAAGATGTGAATCGCGGGTCGAAAACCATCTGGATATTGGCGCTGATTATCGCGGCAGCAGGCGCAGGCATTGGGTTTCACAAGCACAAGGCTTCCAAAGCAACGGCGACGCAGACAGTGAACACACCTGCAGTAAAACCCATGCGCGCATCGCCGGAAGCGTTGGAGGTATTGACGCAACTGCGCAACCGTTACGGTTGAGTGTCGCAACGACAAACAAGTAGCGACCCTGGCTCTGCAGAGCCTGACTCCGCGCTTTCGCAGTCAGTCTCACCGCTGCTGCCGGGTCTGACCGACGACTTCGAGGCCAATCCAGCCGGCATCTTGGCACGGTTTCCGACCGCGAATGGCAAGCCTGAAGCAAAGGTGGTTCTGCCATCGCACGCGAACGCTGCTTTCGAGCTGCAAGCCATCGGGAGTGGGATGCACGAGCGACCCTTCGGGCAGAGCACTGACAGCACCAGGGAGCCAATCATGCCAACTGCGCGTGTCTTGGGACAATGATGCGGTCGAGTATCCGGCACTGCTCGACCCAACGTGGATGACCACGGGCTCCATGGCAAGCGCGCGTCAAGGTCATACGGCAACGCTGCTTTCCACGGGCAAAGTGCTCGTGGCAGGTGGCACCAATGGAAGTACTGCGCTGGCCACGGCGGAACTCTACGACCGCACCACAGGCACTTGGGCTGCTACGGGAAGCATGACCGGCGCCCGCCAGTGGCACACGGCCGTTCAGCTCAACACCTCGTCGAACCCGACCACCAGCGGCAATGTTCTCATTTCCGGTGGCAGAAATGGCACCACCTCGCTGAACACGGCGCAGCTCTACTCGCCGAGCGCGGGCACCTGGATGGCTGCAGGCACGCTTAACGCAGCGCGCGAGCAACATACGGCTACTCTCTTACCCAGCGGCAAAGTGCTGGTGACTGGCGGCGTCAACGGCACCACTGTGCTGGCAACTGCCGCCACTTATGACCCGAGTTCGAGCGCCGGCACCTGGACCGCCACCACAAGTCCGATGCCGGGCGCGCGCAAGGCTCACACAGCAACGCTCATCTCAACCACCAACACGCAACTCAACGGCAAAATCCTAGTGGTTGGCGGTAACGATGGCGCTGCGAGCCAACCCACCGTTTACCTCTACGACCCGGCGCAGCTGCAATTCAGCACACTCACCGCCATACCCAGCGCACGCGAGGGCCAGACCGCCACTGTACTATCCAACGCGAGGATATTGCACGCCGGCGGAAGGAACGGCACAACCACGCTCAACACAGCCATCGTCTTCGACCCCGCCACTGGCGCGGGCAATTGGCTTTCTGTTGGCAACCTAACCGTGGCGCGCCAGGGCCACAGCGCAAGCCTGCTCAGCAACGGACAAGTGCTCGTGGCAGGCGGCTCCAACGGTTCCACCGCCCTGAACTCAGCGGAACTCTACAACGGCCCCGCAGGTTGGGCTGCAACCACCGTCATGCCAGCAGCCGTGCAGGCCCACACAGCCACCGCGCTTGGTAATAGCATCGTCCTGATTGCCGGCGGCTTCAACGGCACCACCGTGCAAAGCGCAGCGAGTTTGTATGACGTAAGCGGCGGCAACACCTGCTCCACCGGCGACCAGTGCGCTTCGGGCAACTGCGTCAGTGGGGTTTGTTGCAACACCACGTGTACCGACCAGTGCTCATCGTGCGGCCTTGCTGGGCTCGTTGGTATCTGCTCGCCGATAGCGAACGGCACTACGTGCAATGACGGCAACGCCTGCACAGCCGGCGATGCCTGCCAAGCCGGCACCTGTGCCCCCGGCTCAGCCGTTCCAGTGGACGACAACAACCCGTGCACGGCCGACGCGTGCGACCCAGTGAATGGCGTCACGCATACGCCAGAAGCAGCGGGCACCACTTGCGCCGACGGCAACGCCTGCAACGGCAGCGAAACCTGTAATGGCTCCGGAGTTTGTATTGCCGGCACTGGTCCGGTAATCAACGACAACAACCCGTGCACGGCAGACTCGTGCGACCCAATCAACGGTGTCACGCATACCCCTGTTTCACCGGGCAGCCCCTGTACCGACGGCAACATCTGCACCGGTGGTGGCACCTGCGATGCCACTGGCACTTGCTTGCCCGGCACCATCCCACCGGTGGACGACGGCAACCCGTGCACCGCAGATGCGTGCGACCCAGTCACGGGCGTTACGCACACGCCCGTTGCAGCGGGCACTTCGTGCTCGGACAACAATGTCTGCAATGGCGCAGAAACATGCAATGCTACTGGTTCTTGTGTTGCCGGCACTCCTCCCACGTTGGACGACAATAACCCGTGCACGACAGACAGCTGCAGTCCAGCGGTAGGCGTAACCCATGTGGCAGTTGCAGCCGGCACGTCGTGCTCGGATGGCAATGCATGCAACGGCAACGAGATCTGCAACGCAACCGGCGCCTGCACTGCTGGAACGGCCGTGGTCTGCACTGCCTCTGACGTCTGTCACGTCCCGGGCACCTGCGAACCCAGCACCGGCGCATGCTCAAATCCTGTCGCCCCCAATGGCACGGCATGCAATGACAACAACGCGTGCACAGCAGGCGACGCCTGCCAAGCCGGTACCTGTACTCCGGGTTCGGCAGTTGCCATCGACGACGGTAACCCGTGTACAGCCGACGCGTGCGGCCCGTCCACGGGCGTAAGCCACACACCAGTAGCTGCGGGTACCTCGTGCGCTGACGCCAACTTGTGTAACGGCAACGAAGCCTGCAATGGATCCGGGGCTTGTATTGCCGGTGCGGCTCCAGTAATCGACGACAATAACCCATGCACGGCCGACGCGTGCAACCCGTCCACAGGCGTAAGCCACACACCAGTAGCTGCGGGTACCTCGTGCGCCGATGCCAACGCTTGCAACGGTAATGAAATCTGCAACGCAATCGGTGCCTGCACTGCTGGAACTCCAGTGGTCTGCACTGCCTCTGACGTCTGTCACATAGCGGGCAACTGCGAACCCACCACCGGCGCATGCTCGAACCCGGTCGCGCCCAATGGCACGGCATGCACCGACAATAACGCCTGTACTGCAGGCGACGCTTGCCAAGCAGGCGCTTGTACTCCGGGTTCAGCGATCGCCGTCGACGACGGCAACCCGTGTACGATGGACAGCTGCGATCTAGTGGCGGGGGTCACGCACACGCCGGCCGCAACAGGCACCTCCTGCGCCGATGCCAACGTCTGCAATGGCAGTGAAACCTGCAATGGATCGGGAGTTTGTATCGCCGGAACTCCTCCGACGATTGATGACAATAACCCGTGTACGACGGACAGCTGCGATCCAGTGGCGGGAATCGCTCACACGCCGGTTGCGGCGGGTAGTTCGTGCTCGGATGGGAATGCGTGCAACGGCAATGAGACGTGCAATGCGGCGGGA
>CAZCNI010000031.1:0-10233 GCA_964499765.1 uncultured Polyangiaceae bacterium | reverse complement strand
CGTCAAGCTCGTTTGCTGGCGAAGCTTGCCCGAGCACCGGAGCGGAACATCCTTGAGGATTTGAGCACCGGAGCGCAGGGCAAGCGCAGCCAGCGGACGAGATCGGCGGGCGTCCCAGCAAGATGCGACTACTTATTGGTCTACTGAACCGCGTGATCGCAATGGGCACTGTGGATGACTACGGTCACCCCATTGTTGCTTGGTACCAGGCTGTTCCAAAGCTGAGTCATCGACGACTGTCCGGTGAAGATATCGATGTGCTGACCTTGCACGTGCAGTCCCCGATCTTGCGCCACGAAGCAGCCGTCGTGTGTGCCACGCCGCTCCGCATCGCGGGGCAGACCGGCGTACTCGGGAATGTAGAGCGCCGTTCCAAGCGGAATAACGCTCGAATCCACGGCAACTGTCAGCAGCGGCGTAATCGGCTGACCCGTAGCACCACGGCCCCAAGGAAACTTGGCAAGCTCAAGGACGTCAAAACATATTTTCTGCCCGGTGCGTGGACAGACAGGAGCACACTCACAGTCGCGACGATTAAAGCTTACTGCGTTGCCTGACTTCAGCAGGCCGCTACCCTGTACGCAGAGAGTCTCGAAAAAACCTTGCGGAACGGAAACCTTGGATTTGCACTGGCCATCGAACAGCGGCACCGGGTCGCCGGTGTAGTCGCTCTCACTGGGAAAATCGTAGTAAGTGTTGCGAAACTTTCCGAGCACTTGACCATCAATGGGCGCAGTCGGACGAACCGGTGCAGTCGTTACGTTCTTTGCGGTGCCCTCTTCAGCGGACGCGCCCGCAATGACATCGAGGTTGCTTGGCGGGCCCGCGCGGCGACCAGCGATCTCTCGCGAGGCCAGCGATGCATGTCGAACCGGGGGCGGTTTTTGCAAGGTTGGCAGCGTTCTCTCGTCGTCGAGCGTGGGATGCGACGGGTCCCAGGCTTCTTCCATCCAGCCTGAACCTGTCGTGGCGCACGCGACACATAACGGCGCGGTCATAATGAATGCGCGAACGAGGGTCATGCGTCGGCAACGATATGCTCGTAGTCCGTCTTACTGTCAACCGGGTCGCCAGGGGCTATCGCGCTTCCGAACGCAGCCGTGGGTTTGGAGCAAGTTGAGTCGTTGGGACCGCGGATGGCGCACACTTCGACTCAAGGCGCGGCTAACCCGTAACAACACCGCGTATCGTGGCGCCCAGTTCATGGACCTCGCTTGGCTTCAAGGCCTGCTCGTTTGTTCCCTCCCTCTACGTCCAGAACGCATAATCCCCAGCAATCCGATGGCGGTGCGAGGCAGTGCTTCACCTCGATTCGGCGGGCCTGGAGCCGAAGTGCCGATCGCCGAGTTGCACCAGCCCGATTGCCGGAACATACTCGGGACCCCCTGAACCACGGATCGGATTAATCATGGCCCGCGTCACAGTAGAAGATTGCCTTGAGCAAGAAGAGAACCGATTTGCACTAGTCGTGCTGGCTGCGAGTCGGACGCGCACCTTGATGAAGGGCACGCGACCTCTGGTGAATGCCAAGAACAAAGCGCCCGTGATTTCGCTGCGTGAGATCGCCAAGGGCAAAGTGCGATTCCACCGCGATACGAATGAGGTCGTGATGGAGTACATTGAAGAGCTCGCTGCTAAAAACCTTTTGTGACCGGTGCTTCCAAGCAGTGCCCGCCGTCGCCTGGCTCAAGCGACAATAAGAAGGCACTCAGCAATACTGAGGTGGCTGCAACCGGCCTCGGCACAGCATCCCCCGAGCCAGCGCTCTCGCTGGAGATCTCGATGGAGACGCTAGGTCATTGTGGTGACTTTGGTGCGCTCGCGCACTATGCAGATCCGGCCTATTACAACCAATGCTACCGCATGCGCACGCACGACGTGGAGTACTACGTGCAGCGTGCGCGTATGCACGGGGGCCCGGTGCTCGAGTATGGCTGCGGCAATGGCCGCATTTCCATGGCGATGGCCGCCGCCGGGGTCGAGGTCTGGGGCATCGACTACTCAAGACCGATGCTCGACGATCTGGAACGCCAACTAGCAAAAGGCCACCCGAAGATCCGAGAACGAATTCACTTGATGCATGGCGACATGCGCGAGGTGGAGATCCCACAGAAGTTCACGCTCGTTCTGGCGCCTTTCAATGTGATGCTGCACCTCTACACACGACCGGATGTCGAGCAGTTCTTGCAAAAGGCAAAGCAGCACCTTGGTTCCGAAGGGCGATTCATCGGTGATGTCTCAATCCCTTCAGCGTCGGACTTGGCACGCAAACCAACCAGGCGTTATCGCGCGCCCAGCTTCCGGCACCCCGAAACGCAACAGAAGATCGCGTACTCTGAACGGTTCGAGTACGATCCATTGCGCCAACTACTCGTCGTCTGGATGGAGTTCGTGCCCGAAGACGGCAGTGAACCTTGGTTGATTCCCCTGACTCATCGCCAGTTCTTTCCCTGTGAATTAGAGACCCATCTGCATCACGCTGGGTTCTCCAGCGTAGAGTTCACGGCAGACTTCACGGATCAGCCGCCCGATGCCCACTCCGATTCGCTTGTATTCGAGTGCCGGCTGTAGCCTGGTTCGGCGCAGCCGCGGGGAATGGCCACACGATGCGAGGTTGGGCTAGCGACGCCGCGGTTCACCAGCGCCACACGCTATTTTTTAGCCGACGCGGTTTCATACGCTCGCGGTAGGCAACTCGATGATGAAGCGTGAGCCTCGGCTATAGCTCGGATCCACGTGAACGCTGCCGCCCTGCCCCTCGATAATGCCGCGAGCAATCGCAAGACCTAGGCCTGCTCCGACGTGATTGTGGGACTTGTTTCCGGCTCCGCGAAAAAACGGCTGAAAAATGTGGACTCGGTCCTCTGGCGCTATTCCCGGGCCTTCATCGGTGATTACAATTAAGACACTGTCATCACGGCGTGACGTCTCAAGCTTCACGTGTGAACCATCGGGGCTGTAAGCCACAGCGTTCTCGAGGATGTTCCTTACGGCACGGGTTAGGTCGTGACTGCGCCCAGTGACCATCAGCGATTCACTGATCGTTGGCAGCTCAATTTCGACGCTACGCATTTGGGCAATCCCCGCCACCACGCGTGCAGCTTCCTGAACGATGTCAACGGTGCGAGCCGTCTCAGTGGTAGCCGCCGAGCCCTGCACGCGCGCGAACGTCAGCAGGTCCTCGGCTAGCAATATAAGACCCTCGACCTCTTCCAACGACGAGACTAGAACCTGTTCGTACTCCACGGAGCTTCTAGGTCGGCGTAGCGCCAGCTGTAGCTCAACGCGCATTGCTGCAAGGGGCGAGCGCAGCTCATGTGCCGCATACGAGGCAAAGACCTTGTGAGCGGATACCAGCTCATCGAGCTTGGAGATCATGTGGTTGAGATCCGCCGCCAGGGACTTGATTTCGGTGCTTCCCAAGTGATGACCATCCACTCGAGCCGTGAGGTTGCCCGTTGCAACAACACGGGCCACATCTGCAATGCGCTGAACACCACTGGCGACACGCCTGCCCACCAGCAAGGCAACGGCAATCGTGCTGAGCACTGCAACTGCCATCAGCGTTGCAAAGAGCCTCAGCAGATAGTTCATGTCGTCTTCAACGCCGGCACGCGACACGCCAACGATGAGGCGACGTGCCGTACCAGCGGCAATGGGCAATGCAAGGCATCGCAGCGACCGGTGCAATATCGAATAGTTGAAGGCGTACCCTTCCGGTGGCAAGGGTGCTGTCACGCCAAACGCATCGTATTGGGGAGCAGAAGGAATGCTGTCGCGCGTCCAAATCAGAGGCTTTCCTTCCGCGTCGTAGGCAATTGCGTAGCTCTGCAAGTTCTTCAGAGCATCCGCAACTGGATACTGCCCGGAATTGAGCGTCGCCACTGCGTGAGGGTCCTGCCACAGTAGGGCAGAAACTACACCCGCTTCGGTACGTAGCGCTGCATCCAGATCATGGATCTGTTCGCGCGACACTAGCACATAGGTGAGGCCAAAACTCATGGCCAAGGTCGTCAACGTCAACAGCGACAGCGTGAGCGTGAGACGCTGAGACAATCGCATCGGAGTGTCTCACGCGCGCGGCGCGTCGTCGGCATGCCCGATGCGGTAACCAACCCCACGTACGGTTTCGATCAGGGTCGAATGCTCACATAGCTTCTCGCGCAGCTTCTTGATGTGGGCATCAACGACGTTCGAACCCGGATCATACGTCGTTTCCCAAACCTTGCGCAGCAATTCAGTGCGCGGCACGACTCGACCCGATTCACGAGCAAGATATGCAATCAGGGCAAATTCGCGTGGCGTAAGGTCGATCGGCTGCCCATTGATGGTGGCGTGCCTTTCCAAACGGTCGAGCACCAGTGGCCCCACTTTGACCACTGCCTCAGCCGCAACCCCTCGTCGGCCGAGGGCTCGTGACCGGGCCAGCAATTCGCCCAAGTCAAAAGGCTTTGGCAAGTAGTCGTCGGCTCCCGCATCAAGACCGGCGATCCGCTCGGAAACATCAGCCCGGGCAGTCAGGATCAGAACTGGCGTGGTGACAGCTCGCGATCGCAACGTACGACACACAGTAATCCCGTCAGTTCCGGGCAGCATCCAATCGAGAATGATCAGATCGTAGCTGTTCGTTGCGAGTCGCTCGAGTGCTTCGCTGCCGTCTTCCAGGCTCTCGACACTGTAACCCTCTTCTTCGAACGCCCGCTGCAGGAACCGCGCAAGCTTCTTGTTGTCTTCGACCACAAGGACTTTCATGGCGTCTCGCAGTATGCCACTAATTGGTTGTTAGGCCATACCCGATGCTTCATTCTGGGTTGGGACTAGGTCAGGAGCCATGGTTAGTCGGGATCGTGAGTATTTCATCACTTTCCGGATTACCCTTGATGAGATGCTCAAGCTCAGCTTCGGTGATGACTTTGGTGGCATTCTTTTGCGCCGCATCAATCTTGGACTGGCCCACCTTGGCACCCGTCACAAGGTAGTTGGTCCCGCGCTTGACCTTGTCGTGCACCACCCCCCCCGCAGCAATAATGCTCTGATGAACGTCTTCTCTTTTGCGCGACAGAACACCGGTCACGCACAGACTCAACCCGGTGAGCGGCCCGAGCGCTGCATTCGCCTGTCGGAACGGTGCGACGGACACACCGAGCGAGTACAGCTTTTCGAGCACGCGACGTTTGGTCGGATCCGCAAGATGGACCCTTACGGCTTCGACCATTTTCGGTCCAAAGCCTTCGATCACACTCAGCTGTTGCACGATTTGCTCAGGCGCAAGGTCGAGCAATTGACTGAAGCTTCCAGCAGCATTTGCAAGCTGTCGCGCTGCCACCTGACCAATCAGCTCGATCCCAACCCCAGTGATCAGACGATCAAGCGGACGGTCTTTGGATGCGGCAATCGATTGAACGACGTTCTCGGCACTCTTACGGCCCATGCGCTCGAGTGACCCAACGCGTTCAGCCGTGAGTGCGTAGAGATCGGCCACATCGGCAACCCAACCTCGGTCCACCAGTTGCTCGACGATCGCTTCACCCAGGTGATCGATGTCCATGGCGAAGCGACGCGAAAAGTGAAGGATCGACTGTTTGACGGCGGCCGGGCACTTCGGGTTTGGGCACCGCAGCGCCACTTCTTCACCGCGACGTACAACCGGAGTCGAACAAGTGGGGCAGCGATCAGGCATTTGAAATCGCTCCGCGCCGGGCGGGCGAGTGCGCAGGTCGACACTGACGACTTGAGGGATGATCTCGCCGGCTTTCTCGATCGCCACCGTATCGCCAACGCGAATGTCGAGCCCATCAATCCACTGCTGGTTATGCAGCGACGCTCGGGATACCACTGTCCCCGCTAGTTGCACGGGTTCGAGTTCTGCCACCGGCGTGAGCGCACCGGTGCGCCCAACTTGCACCGTGATGCCGAGCAGCCTCGTATGTGCGCGTTCTGCTGCATACTTGTAGGCAATGGCCCAACGCGGAAACTTCGATGTCTTGCCGAGTAGGACCTGTTGAGCAAAGGAATCGACTTTGACTACGGCGCCATCGATCTCGAAGGGCAGCTCTTTACGAGCCTGGTCGAATTCAGCCAGCACCTGCATGACCTCATCGATCGAATTGCAAACCCGGTGCCTTCTGTGCGTCGGCAGACCCAGTTGGCCAAGTCGATCCAGCACCTCTGCTTGAGTAGGCGCGATCCGTTCCGCCTGCACGCACTGCCAAACAAAGAGGCGCAGCCGCCGCACCGCAACCTCACGCGGATCCAGAAGCCGCAGGCTGCCACTGGCTGCATTGCGCGGGTTTGCAAACGGCTGCTCCCCTTGCTCGATACGACGCACATTGATGCGCTCGAGGTCGCGGCGATAGATAACGACTTCGGCGCGAAGAACCAGTGGTTCCGTGTAGTCGATGACGGCCGGCAAAGCGCGGATGGTCTTGAGGTTCTCGGTAATATCTTCGCCGACCGTTCCATCACCGCGAGTCGACCCCTGTACGAAACGACCCTGCTGGTAGACGAGTTCGACACTGGCTCCATCGAGTTTCGGTTCGACACAAAACTGCAGTGCTTGCGCCGCAGGAAGGCCTTCCGTAACGCGACGAATGAATTCTCGCAGCTCGACTTCACTATACGTGTTGTCGAGCGAAGTCATGGGCACGGCATGCGTAACTTGAGTCAACCCCGTACGCGGCAATCCCCCAACACGTTGGGTGGGTGAGTCGTCCGCGACGATTTCCGGGTGCGCGGTCTCGAATTCCACGAGCCGACGGTAGAGGGCATCATACTCAAAATCGCTCACCGTGGGATCATCGAGTACGTAGTACCGGTAATCGTGGTCGCGAATCTCGCGGAGTAACGCCCGGTATCGTTCGGCTATGTCGGTCGCTGGCATGGGAACCCTTCCGGGCAATGATGGCGGATTTGCCAGTGTCCGCGAGTCGCGCCTCGAATCCAGAGTGTCGCTGTAACCAGGCAGCAATGCACCACACGGCAATATCGAGGCAGCTCGGCCAGCAATCCAAGGGGTGCGATCGCCTCATTTTCAGCTAGGGTTGCGGCGTTCAATGGCTTCTTCTTCAGGCGAGCACTCTGCCGCATTGACCGCTGATGACGCTGCTCCAGCGAGGAGCAGCCAACCTCTCTCGTCACTTTGGACCCCCAGTACTATCGAACCGCGCAGCGAGGGTCCATGGTGGTGGCGAGTTGGTGGCCTATTCAAAACGATGCGGCCGCACCAGTGGGTCAAGAACGTCTTCGTTCTGGCGCCTGTCGTGTTTGCCAAGGAGATCTTCGACCCGCCGTTGTTGATGCGTGCGGCTGCGGCCTTCTTGGGCTTCTGCCTGCTGGCTGGCGCCGTTTACGCCATGAATGACATTGCAGACATCGAAAGCGATCGGCAGCACCCGGTCAAGCAGTATCGACCCATCCCAGCCGGTCGCGTGCCGCTGGTCTGGGCCCGCGCGCTTGCGGTTGGGTTGGTGGTCATCGCGTTGGCAGGCGCTTTTGCGCTAAGTATTGGGTTCGGATGTATCGCTGCCGCATACTACGGACTCAACGTGGCCTACTCGCTGCGCTTGAAGCACGTGGCCTACTTGGATGTAGGTTGCATCGCGGCTTTCTTCGTGATGCGGGTCTTGGGGGGTGGTTTTGCGACTCATATCACTATCTCCTTGTATCTCGTGGCGTGCACCGCGTTGATCGCGTTGTTTCTCGGTTTTGGCAAGCGACGGCATGAGCTCGCTGCGACCAAGCCGGGCAAACAACGCGCCGTCCTCGAGTCATACAACCGCCAGGCATTAGACTTTTCAATGGCCGTAACGGCTTGTGCTACGGCGGCAGCCTACTTGGCATACACACTGAATGCTCACACGCGGGTATTCTTTCGAACGGATTGGCTCTGGCCGAGCACTGTGTTCGTGGTGCTGGGGATGTGGCGATTCGTGCACCTCGTGCGGGCACGCCCGAAGACCGAAAGCCCCACGCAAGAAATGCTGCGCGATGGGCCATTTGTGTTCATCATGCTCGGTTGGGTTGGTCTCGTGATGTGGATCGTGTATCAACTACAGCCAGGCATGTGAAAGACAGTTCCAAGACCTCCACACCCGCCTACAAGAGCGAGAACGCCTGGACCGATCTCGGTCTGACCATACCGATTTTCGTTGGCTACCACTTGTGTGTGGTCTTCTTGCCGATCCACAATGCGGCTGATTGGTTAACCCATCAGCTGGCGGAACTCGCCTCCAATGATCTTCGCGTTTACGTGGCGCTGACCCTCACGATTGGTCTTGCGCTGGTGGCAACGCTAGTGGCTCTGGGGCGCGGCCATTCCCTACGCCCAGCGCGCTTCGTTGGCATCATCGTCGAAGCGCTCGTCTACGCGGTAACGATGCGGGTGGTCGCCAGTGCCGTGGTCGGCCGTTTGCGTCTCGATGCGACGCTGCCAAGCCCCACCGCCTTGGTAACCGAGAGCCCCTTTGCCGGCATCGTGCTCTCGATGGGAGCGGGCTTCTATGAAGAACTGGCTTTCCGTGTCGGTCTGTTTGCTTTGCTTGGGCGACTGGTTTGGTTGGCTTTCGTGGCCAATCCTCTCCCCATCATGAAGTGGTTCTTCTGGCTGGGTTGGGCGCTGTTTTCCGCTGGGGTATTCAGCGCCTGGCACCACATTGGCCACTTTGGTGAACCGTTCACCCTACAGGCTTTCGTATTCCGCTGGGTCTCGGGCTTCGTGTTCACGGTGATCTTTGCTTTTCGCGGCTTTGCGCCGGCGGTGTGGACTCATACGCTTTACGACATTTGGGTGCTAGTGCTGTAACCGCAGGGCGCCCAACGGCCTTTGCTCGGTGCTTCGGATGCGGCCTTACACTATCAAGCTCTGGTTGCTTCTCCTCGGAGCCAGTGCGCTCGGCGTCATCGTTGTAGTGGCCAGCAAGCGACACTCGGGTCCAAGTCGCTGTGATCCCGGTTGGGTAAACACGGGTGCGCGCTGTTGCGCACTGGGTCAATCGCTTAGTGCTGGACACTGCACGGGCGAGCCAACTCGGTGCCCCTTGGGTTTTCATCGCGCGCAGCAGGCCTCTGGTTGTGCATACGAAGCGCGTCGAATCCGAGTCGGTGGCGTGGCACTCAAGATTGGTCCGAATGATTGGCAGTCTGAGCAAGTACCTCGGATGGAAAAACAGATCGGCCCTCTCGCGGTTGACGCAACCGAGGTCAACAACGAGAGTTGGAGCAATTGCGTTGCAGTCAATCGCTGCCCTAAAAAATCGTTGGGTGAACCGGGGCAACCAGTGGTCAACGTGACCCTCGAAGACGCGCAAGCCTTTTGCGCCGCCAACGGGGGGCGTTTGCCAACGCTCGAAGAACGGATGGCGCTCGCCGCGGGAAACGAGTCGCGGCGCTATCCGTGGGGGCAAACGGGACTGGTTTGCCGGCGCGCTACGTTTGGAGTCGTCGAGGGCCCGTGCGCAGAAGGCGGCGACCAACCCGACGTTACGGGTTGCCACACCGAAGGGCAATCTCCCGAGGGCATCCTCGACTTGTCCGGGAATGTCGCCGAATTAGCGGTGGATGAGCAGCACAACAGCTGGAGTTGTGGTGGGAGCTTTCGTTCGAAGACGGCACTCGAACTCAAAAGTTGGGCTTGTTCTTTGTTTTTGGGTCCCACGGATTCCGTGGGTTTCCGGTGCGTATACGAGTTGGCCGGAAACTAGCGCCCATTGCTGCCGAAGCTACTGCTGCCGACTGCTACGGCTGCCTGCTGCTGACGTCGTTGTTGGGGCCGGAGCCCCAACAACCCACACAACTAATACGCGACGAGTGGGGACGGCATGAACAGTAGTATCGCGAGAATAAGCGTTACTCTCGCCGTCCAAGCTCTGCCACGGTCTAGATCGGGCTCATCCACGGGTGGATGAATACCTTTGCTCATGTGACGAAATACAAGCATCAGGATCAGCAATGTGCCCCAGAGTGTTAGTGAGCTAATCGCTGGCGCCCAAGAGGATTCGCGCAATACCATGGCTGCCGTTTGCAGTAACTGCTTGCATAGAGGCCATCCGAGTGAATCGCCGCGGGAGATCAGTGCATCGTACCGCACAGAAACGCTCGGCAAGGCCAGTTTCGCTACGGGCCATGCGTAGGCCCAAGCATTGTAAACAAGCATGGTTGCCGGGACCCACCACGCTCGCTTGGACCACGCGTCGTGCCTGCGCCCGAACAGCGCGTAGGCCACGTGACCCCCGTCTA
>CAZCNI010000030.1:0-10340 GCA_964499765.1 uncultured Polyangiaceae bacterium | reverse complement strand
GCCGCAACTACCGAAGGGCAAGTGGTCGAAGCCGGGGTTGGATGCGCGCGTGAATTTGCCGCATTTGACATCGCTGTCGTAACACTGTTCGATCGACAATCGCGTGAGCATGAGATCTGCGCGGCTAGTGGTGAAGACACGCAGCACCTGGTGGGCCGTCGGTTTGCTCACAACACTGGGCTCGTATCCATGGTGGTTGCCAATCGTCATCCGCTGCCGTATCGCGGCGACTACGACCCGATCCGCCAATTGGTCTTCGAACGTGGCATTGACGTTCCCGTGCTGCCAAGCCTGCTCGTGATACCCCTGTGCGTGCATGAGCGCGCCCTGGGTACCCTGATTTTGGGCTGCAAACGCAAAGGTGCTTTTGGGCAGTCTGTACGTCCCACCCTCGAGGTGTTGGCGAGTCACATGGCGGTTTCGCTCGCCAATGCGCGTATGCTCACGCGGCTCGAAGAACTGGCCACGACTGACGGTCTCACCGGGCTACTCAATCGACGCTCGTTGCTCGAGGTTGCGGCGCAGAAACTGATGGCGGCGCGTCGCTTCAACAAACCCGTAAGTGTTCTTCTCTGTGATATCGACTATTTCAAGCGGGTGAACGACACCTATGGTCACGATGTGGGCGACCAAGTCATCAAGGGCTTTGCCGACGCGCTGAAACGCATCAAACGTGACATCGACGTTGTCTCTCGCATTGGCGGGGAGGAATTCATTTGTCTTTGCGAAGAGACAACCGAACAAGGCGGCCTGCAGCTAGCCGAGCGCATTCGTGCTGAAATAGCATCTTTGCACTTTGTGACTGAAAAGGGCGAATTGCAAGTAACGGCTTCGGTGGGCGTTGCTACTTGTCCTGCAGCGGGGCAAGAGTGGGAATCGCTCTACAAGAGTGCTGATGAGGCGCTTTACGCTTCGAAACACAACGGGCGTAATCGTGTGACATTGTGGTCAACCAAGCTTGCTGGAGTGGCAGCGTAACTTGCCGACCAAGCACGCGATCGTCATCCATTTCTGCTCAAGCCTCCGCCACCTGAACCGTTCACGCGAATCAAGTGACTCGGGTTTTGGTATGTCGCGAATCGCTTGCGACGTTCCATTTGGCAAACCAGCAAATGCCCTATTCCGGCCCATCAGCTGCACTCGATTTGTTAGGCAATCAAGGCTAGTATCAGGACCCGCGTGACCGAAGAAGTGCAGCTTGCTCAATTGCGTGAAGCCATCGATTCGGTGGATGCTGAGATACTTCGCCTCGTTGCATCTCGCGTTGAACTGGTGCTCAGCATTTCCGAGTACAAGCGCGTACGACAGATGCCGGTCTATGATCCTGATCGAGAACGCGCCGTGATTGAACGGCTGCTGGGGTTGGCACCCGCGAACTTGGACCCCCAATTGGTGCGTCGCATCTTCGAGCGGATCATCGACGAGTCACGCCGCGTCGAGCAGCACCAGCCCAAATGATTACTCCCGAGTAGAAGTCGCTGACGTGGCAGTGCCAGGTCCCTAAGACGACCACCCATCGGGGTCGCAGTAGGTTTATGAGCTGGCTTCTAGTGTAGCGTGTGCCAGTGACCATCGTGCTCGACCAGAGGCACTTCACGGTCCGCTTCGTTACTGGCGCGCACCAGATTCTGCAGCGGTTGAGGCGGCTTGGTCACCACGATGTGCACTCGGTCGGCCAATGCCTGGCCATTCGAGCCCATATACGACAAGGCTTGCCTGTCCTGCTGCGCTTCTTCGCGTTTCCAGCGTTCTAGCGTTGCACGTTCGCTCGACTTCTTGCGTCGGTAGCCCCAGAAGAACAACACGGCAATTCCGCCCCAGACCACCGTCGTGCTGCATATCACCGGCCAAAACGTGTAGCGGCGACCGACGTTCTCGCGCCACTCGTACTCAAGTGCGTAGCGATCCAGCCCATACGATTCGAGCAACGCGGCGTTGAAGTCCTGACCCTGACCCATCCTTTCCACCAGGCCATTGAAACGGTGGTGGTCTTCCTTGCGCGCAAGATAGCGAACGACATCTGCGGCTTCCGCATATGCAATGGAGGCAGTCATTGCGTCTTCTGGGAACGATCGCTCGAGACGTTCCAAGGGCACCAGCGTGCCTGCCAGTGTTGCAGTCCACAGTGTCTGCAGCCGTGGCATCGAACTTTCGCCCGAGGCAAATATCGCGAACCCTTCGTTGAACCAGCGAGGAATGGGCAGGTCATTGACGGCCTGGCTCAGTGCAAGGTGAGCCAACTCATGCCGAAACGTTTCGGCGATGTCTAGCCGCTCATTGGGAGACTCAGGGGTAAGCGTGAGAAGCACCAGATTCAATTCTGGGTATGCGACCCCAGTGGCATACTTCGGGTAGGGCACTCCCACCGGGGCGAGTGACTTCATTTCATTCGAACTTCGGCCAATTCTCACGTTCACATTGTGAAGAACGAAGCGTCCCAGCCGTTCACTCAGTTGGTTTCTCACGTTGTCTGCATCGTCGAGCAGCTTCTGAATCTTCGATCGGGACTCGGGGGGATAATAGAACTGTATCCAACCCCCATCATGGGTGTGAAAACCGGGCGGGATCACCGGAATGTTGGGGCTGTCCGTATTGATGCGCGGCGCGTCTCCTGGAGGCAGATGGCCCTCGCTTGCCTCAGCGCATTGGCCACGCGCCGCGTACGATAAGGTGGCAAGGAGCGCGGCAGCCCAACTGAAACCACGCAGCCTATGGAACCAATAAGCAAAAAAACGCCCCAGGGCTGCGATCATCCCCCCAGCCTAAGAACGCTTTTGTCGGGCGTCAACGACCGAAGTCCCACTTCCATTTTCGTTTGAAATACAGCCTGTTCAGCCCCATGGCGACGACTGACCCGTGAGGCGGTCGTTCTTGCTAGACCGCAACGATTACACGAACTCGGTAACAACCGCGTTGACGCGGCCTGGGGATAAGGTTGTAACTTGTTGGCCATGGTGCTTTTGCTCTCAGAGGACTCTGCGCTGCTCGACCGAGTCAGAAATGGTGACCGCATCGCACCAAACGCCATGATTGAACTAATCCGGCGCTCATACCCGGAGCTCTGGCGGCAAGTCGTGTCGCTGCTCGTGCGGCGCACGGAGGTGATGCACGTCGAGCCTGGGGATACAATCCTAGTGCGCAACGATGAGTGCGTGGTGTCGGGTACACCCGTCGTGCGGCGCACGCGAAGAGCTCGCGAAGAAGACCAAGACGAATCCCGCGCCAGTAGCCACAACGGAAAATCACACCGGACCGACAACTTGACCGCGGCTGCTGATGCACTGATGGAAGTCGAAGAGCACGAGCACTCTTGGGAAGTCGCGACCAAGGTTCACGGTACTGTCAGCCTCGAGAATCACATTCGTCCTTTCACGACGTGCGACCGCCCGACTCAGGTTGATATCGTAACGTTTGAACCGCTTCCCGCCGCAACCAAAGAGGTGTCTCTCAAGTCTACCTCCGATACCGTGCGGCGCGAAATCGCAGAGGCATTTGCGACCAGGTGTGTGCCGGTGGCTCTCAACGCATTCTTCAATATCCGTTTATTCCTGCTTGCACCCGATACGCTGTTGCTGGCGCGTCCTGAATTGCACGGCACCGACCGCCTTCAGGAGCATTTGCGCAACCCGCGTCAACTCGACTCGGAGCATTTGCTTACGGAATACAAGGACAAGAATCGTGAAGCCTACAAGTTCTTCGAGTTGCTACGTGATGAGGCATTCGCCAACGACGAGCGATGTTCCGAAGCAAGCCTTGCGGAACTTCCGCGCAATCTGACACTGGAGATCCTCACCGCCCTCGCTGTGCCGCAGATCTATGGCACCATCTGTACGGAACTTCGCATGCAGTACATGTTCGTCCAGCCGTCGATCGTTGTCGGTGCCGGTATCGTGAGCGCAAGTGCCGAACTTCAGCGAATTTGGGACCCAAACGTACAACTGATGACGATTGCGCGTGCCTTGGCGCATCAACCCGCGTGACGGTGATCTTGCGCACCTGTCCGATACTTCGTGGGCGTAGCAGTACCCACTTCTGCATTGGCTAGCGGCTCTCGAGCGTCGGTGAGCGAGCTTGCAGCGTTTAGCAGGACCGCCGATATTTCAACGACCGACGAACTCGGTGCGTCGAAAACGTAGCGCTGACCAATGCTCACTTAGTGACACTTGGGCAACCGTTTTCAGACCGAGAGCCACAATCGGTTCCCAGCCACGCTCTCGATTGATTTCATTGGTGCCCTTGGGGTAGGCGATCCACAGGCGCACGTCCCCTTCCAGTCGCGTGGCGAGTCTCTCTGCTAAGCGAGCAACAGCTTCACGATGTGACACGAACGCGAGTCCCACGTATTTTGCGCCGAGCTTTCTGGGCAAGGACAGAACAACAGCGTGCTCTGCACCTTCCAACGCGACAGGGGCAATATCTTTCGGCAGCCCGACGACGACCAACCTATCCCCGGGTCTTATCCCCAACTTGTCGGCAACAGGCTTCGTGCTCACCTCGAGGTTTTCCCCCTCGCCCTCAATCGGGCTTGTGGGTTCTCGAGTCTTTGCGCGGGGGGTCGCACGGCTAGCCATTACCCATTGCTTATAGCTCAGGAGCAACCAACCGCGTAAGGAACTGTGTTATATCCAAAACCGGGTATCCGACCCGTTGTCTACTCTTAGACGGTCGAATTACGTTTGGATACTCCTTATGAGTCTTCGAAGGTTGGTCGTATTGAAATCGGGACACCGAGGACGCACACGACACTGAGAACGGCCGGACGTCATGCCATAGGGCCGACGTCCTTGGAACCGTTGCCGGCTCGTCGTTTTGCTGGTCACGATATTTCTTTGACGGCCTGATGTATATCTGCGCCCGCTGCAGACCTGGCGGCAACTACACCTGTGTCCTCAATTGCCGTGTGGCGAGGGGTGCTTGTGCCTCAACAGCAGGATGGATAATTTGCATAAATTATCCTGCAAATGTGGATATTTCCACTCGCTACTGAAAATGAACCGCAAATAGGGGAATTTAGCTCAGTTGTTTCCATAAAGTGGAAATCATGCTAAATTGCCCGAGAACTTGCCTGATTTAGATTCCTAGCAGGGTGTCGCTATGAAACAACGGGTAACGATTATCGAAGTTGCGAAAAAATCTGGTGTGGCTGTCAGCACGGTCTCGCGAGTGCTCAACGGCGGCTATGCGAGTCCTACTGTGCGCGCCCGCGTACAAGGTGTCGTTCGACAGTTGGGCTATGTCCCATCTACTAGTGCTCGCGGACTCAAACTGGGCCGTACCGGACTGATCGGTTTCGTCTCATGGAATGTATTCGGTACGTGGGCATCAGGACTGCTACGCGGTATCGAAGACGAACTCGTCGGACGTTCCACGAGTGTCGTCATCGCGAGTCTGGGGTTGCGCGGTACCTATGATCCGAGCGCTGTCAGGGCTTGGATTGGCGAGCGACGTGTCGATGGACTTATCATCGCACGGGCCAAAGAAGACAACGCCGACTTGGTCGCTGCACTAAAAGAATCCAATCTGCCCACTGTCATCGTAGGTGCCGACTGCGAGCTTGGGTACGGTGTTTCGATCACCTCGAGGAATCGGAAAGCCGGCGTCATGGCTGCGGAGCACTTGCTCCAATTGGGTCATGAACGCATCGCATGCCTGTCAGGTCCCAAGGAGTCTGCCGCAGCGCGTGAGCGGTTCGAAGGAGTCGAGCAAGCGTTGGCAGAAAGAGGGATGTCGCTGCAGAAGGAGTATTCGGGATTTGCGGCGAGTTTCCACTTCGATGCGAGCGTTGGTTATGCACGGCGATGGTTGGCATTACCGCGACAATCGCGACCCACCGGTCTCATTCTGCCCAATGACGAGCAGGCCATGACTTTTGCCAAGATGGCCCTCGACCGAGGCATATCCATTCCTGACGACGTCTCGGTGGTTGGGTTCGATGGCATTGAGCAGGGTGCTCGCTTCTGGCCTGGGATTACCACCGTAGCGCAGCCGCTCTATTCGATTGGATCCGCCAGCGCGAGACTCATTCTGCAAATGGTTGAAGGGACAGAGTCTCACTTTCCTGAGCAAGTCGAGTTCGATATGGAACTTATCGTGCGCGAGAGCACGGGCCCCGCGCCAGATCATATTGCGCAAAGTGAGCGGGAAGTGTCCCAGAGCTTCATCAGCAACAAGTCCCCACTGGAACTTGCCAACTCGGCGCAAGTTAGGTAGTTCCCCGACGAAAAGATTGCAAGCGGCAGAGATTGCTCAACGCTAGGCTGAGAAATAGGTGACGGCCGGTCGTGCTGCTGCCGCAGCCACAAGGACGCGCTGTTTCGTTCAAGTCATGCTATAGCGCCGCTCGTGCACGGCCAAAGCGCAAGGCGTTTGCTGGCAAGGTGGTTTCGCATCGTCTTGGGTGCCTTGGTAGCGGCCGGGGTTCTTCTTGCCCTCGGACACTTGAGCCGACGTTGGAATGGTAGAGAAGTCCACCTGAGTTGGGGACCGATTGTCCTTTCGCTAATCGTCCTGGTGGTGGCGAACGTCTTCCAGGGGCTCGGTTGGTTGCGTCTGTTGGAGCGGATGTCGGGCAAAACCCTCGATGCCCGTCCCGTGCTCTCAGTGTTCATGCTGGCTCAGCTGGCGCGGTATGCTCCCGGCAAGATCGGTGTTCCAATGGTCCGCATCGCGGCCTCGGCAAAAATGGGTGTGCGGCCGCAGCTTGTCGCGGCGTCGGTCGGCATCGACGTTGGAACTTGGATGGGCCTCGGTGCCATTATCAGCTGCGTCACGTTGCTAAGTTCCACCGGTGAGAACGCGGGCTGGCTGCACGTGAGCCATGCGATGCTTTGGCTTGGTTTTGCCGTCTTGTTGCTCGGCCTTACTGCCGCGCTACTGGTTGATCGCCAGAAATTTCCGCGCCTTGTCCTAAGAATACTGCGCGCAGAAGGCACGGGTCCGTTTGTTTCATTGCAGATGGTATGGATGCAATTGTTGTCATGGGTGGGTTGGTGGCTGCTTGGTTTGCTGATGCCGCTGGCTGTAGGCAGTTCGCTCCCTGTTGCGGTGAGTCACGCCAGCATATTCATTGTCGCGCCGATAGTGGGGTTTCTTGCGCTCGTCGCTCCAGGCGGAATCGGGGTTCGTGAGACCGTGATATCTTATGCTCTGGCACCCAGCTTAGGTGCGTCGTCTGCCCTTGCGGCTGCCCTCTTGGCTCGCGGTGTGGCCATTGCCTCTGAGTTGCTCGGTTGGCTGCTCGCGTTATGCTGGGAGCGCTGCAAATGACAAGGACGTTACAAGGCGGTCGCGAGCACCTGTCCCGACTGCCCTGCGCGTGGCTTGACGTTACATTTGGTGGAATGTACCTTGGGACGCCCCGGCCGTAGCCAATGGCAATCCAATGACATCTGCAACGCCCACCTCGCCTCTGCCTTCTCTGCGCCATTGCAGGGCTCGCAGGGTTTTTCGCGCGCAAGCACCTGAGGCAATTGCCTCCTCTTGGGGTGTCTCTACTCGTGACGTTACCATCTGGGAATGTCCGGTGACCGGCATGCGCTTCCGGGAGCCCTTGCAGACCCCGTCGGTCGCCGATTTCTATGAGTCGTCGTATCACGAACGAATGACGGGTGGTGCAAACAACACCCTCCGCAACCTGGCGTACCGGAAAGAAAACGACATTCGCGTCGCTGATCTTCGCCGTTACGTTACCTGCGGCCAAGTCCTCGATGTGGGCTGTAGTCGGGGTGACTTTGCGCAGGCGCTCTCACTCGCTGGCCTCGATGCATACGGTCTTGACATTGCCCCCGACGCCTGTGGCGAAGCTCGAAAATTGCTCGGAGAAGGTAGAGTATTCTGTGAACCCATCGAGCAACTGGCACCCAGATTGTCAGAACGATTCGCAGCCGTGACGCTCATGGATGTCATCGAGCACTGTAGCGACATCGAGGCATTGCTAACTGCAATTCATCGCGTTTTGCTGCCGAATGGGATCCTATTTCTACGGACACCAACCCTCAGCTCACCGTTTCACCTCCTAGGTTCGCTCAGCTACCGCTTGAGCCTTGGCTTGTACAAGAATGCCCTCTTCCAATTGTACCATGCGGAGCACCTCTACTTCTTCAACGAACTTAGCATGCGTCGACTGCTCGACGATTGTGGGTACGAGGCGCTGGACATCATCCCTGACCCGCTGTGCTGGGACAACTTTCGCACGGCGGAAATGCATCAAGGCAGACTCGGCAACTGGGCGCTCGCGTTGACCTACTTTGCGGGTCGAGCCCTGCATCGAGGACACGGGATGAAAGTCATTGCCCGGCGCCGTTCGTGTTCCCGCGCAGTGGACGGTTCGACATGAACGCGACGAGCGGCGCAAACTATAGCGGTTTCGTGTCGCTGGTGGTGCCCTTTTTCGATGAGCAAGAGGTAGTCGATCTGCTGATGTCCGCGCTGGTAGAGCAAATGACACACACTGGCCACGCCTTCGAAATCATCTGCATTGATGATGGTTCGAAAGATGGCACGTTGAGTCGGCTCTATAGGCATGCTGATGTCGATCAACGGATAAAGGTAGTATCCTTGTCTCGCAACTTCGGCAAGGAGGCAGCTATGGCTGCCGGCTTGAATATTGCCCGCGGTGATGCAGTACTGTTCCTCGATGCCGATCTGCAACACCCGCCCGAACTGATTCCAAAGATGCTGGAGCTTTGGCAATCCGGATATGACGTTGTCAACGGGGTCAAGGAGCGGCGCGCCCGAGAGTCTATGGTGTACCGACTGTTTGCTGGTCTGTTCAATCAGTTGATGGGCGGTGCTGCCGATGCCGACTTTCATGGTGCGTCGGACTACAAATTACTCGACCAACAGGTGGCCAGTGTGCTGCGGGAGCTTCCCGAGACGCGTCGCTTCTTCCGCGGACTCGTCGCGTGGTCTGGGTTTCGGACGGTGCAAGTGCCATTCACGGTCCACCAACGCGCTGCGGGCAAGACCAAGTGGTCTTGGCTCAGCCTGCTGCGCTATTCGACGCGAAATCTGCTCGCATTCTCGGAGATGCCGCTACGCGCAATCGCCGCAGTGGGATTCGGTACGCTCATTTTTTCGGCACTGCTTGCACTGTGGCAGGTGTTCCGCTTCGTAACCGGCAATACCCTGAGTGGATTTACCACGGTAATCTTACTGCAACTGTTCCTTGACGGGCTGCTGCTGAGCGGGGTCGGAATCGTGGCCGTATACTTGGCGGAGATGTATGCCGAGATCAAACAGCGTCCCCTGTTCATCATCCGCAAACCTCGAGGTACCGAGCAGGAACTAACGACTAAGCCAACCAACACGAACGAACCATGATGAGTGGACCTTTAGCTGTCATTGCAGGGTGCTGGTGTCGAAAAAGTACTAAGACAGGTTGTGTACATCGAGCGCATCGTTCAACGGAGTCCTTGACTGCACTTCTTGCGATTGCAACTTGCCAGCAATGATGTTGCGGATGAAGTACGGGCGTCGGCCCTGAGCCTCGTGATACGTGCGCGCCACGATATCTGCCATCAGCCCGAACGAGAGCAATTGCACTCCGACCATGATTAGCAGGATGCCCAGCAGCAGCAGTGGCCGATCCGCGAGGTTTTTGTGGAACACGAGCTTTTCCACGGCCAGCCACACACTGATGAGCGTGCCTGCGCTGCTGAGTAGCAAGCCAAGTAGCCCAAAAACCTGCATCGGACGCGTGAGGTAGTTCTGAATGAAACGCACGGTGATTAGATCGAGTACGACCCGTAGCGTCCGTCCAATACCGTACTTAGAACTTCCGTGCAGGCGTGCCCGATGATTGACCGGCACTTCCGTAATCCGTGCGCCGATGAAAGCCGCGACTGCTGGAATGAAGCGGTGCATCTCGCCATAGAGGCGAAACTGCTTCGCCAGCTCGGCGTCGATGACCTTCAGCGTGCATCCGTAGTCATGCAACTTGACGCCCGTAGAATTGCCGATGATGCGGTTCGCGATCATTGAAGGTAATCGGCGATTGAGAAAGGCATCTTTGCGATCTGTTCGCCAACCCGCCACCAAGTCGTATCCCTCCTCGATCTTTGCAACCATGCGCGGAATGTCCGCTGGGTCATTTTGCAGATCCGCATCCATGGTCACGATCAGGCGACCTTGCGCTATGTCGATGCCCGCTTGCATTGACGGTGTTTGCCCAAAGTTGCGCCGGAAGCGTACGATGGTCAGCGTTGGATCGATCTGAGCTATACGCGCCAGCAGCGCGTAGCTGCCATCGGTGGAACCATCGTCAATGAAGATGACTTCGTAGCTCCGCCCCATAGGCGCAAGCGCGGCGTGCACCTGCTCGAGCATGGCAGCAAGATTCA
>CAZCNI010000029.1:0-10454 GCA_964499765.1 uncultured Polyangiaceae bacterium | reverse complement strand
GGACCGCGGGCTCGCACCCTCGGGCCGACTCGGCCCACCTGCTGCAGCTGATTCTTGTCTTTTAAATAGCTAGCAACCGAGACCACATCTACGGCGCGCTGCATACGTTCGAGCTCGAAAATGGCTTCGTAGATACGCCGATGCGCGTCGGCGTAGAAATGCTCGGGCTTGAGAATCTCGGCAACCTCGTCGAACGCCTCACGCGCGAGCAGCACGGAGCTGAGCACGGCTGCCTCGGCATCGAGGTCGTGGGGCGGGACTCGACCAACCACCGCGCGTGGCTCGAGTCCATCACTGCCCCTGTCGCTACGCTCGCGGTCCGGGTTGAATGTCATGACAATTAACCCATTAGCGCATTTGCCGGCATGACAACATGCTCGCCAGCTACGGTGTGTAGCGGCCCGAAAATAGTGAGTGATTGGCTGTTGATAGCGGCCAAATTAAATCTGAGCGGAACATTGCAGATTCCGCTCAGATTGTCGTATGTGATTGATGTATCGAAAGTGGGCTAGCGCGCCAGCCGAAGCTGGCGGTGTACTTACGCCTTCTTGATGACTTCGACGCGAAGCTTTGCCGTTACTTCGGCATGCAGCTTGATCGAGACCTCGGTAAGCCCAAGGGTCTTGATGGGTTCTGGCAGGACCAACTTCTTTCGATCGACTACGACATTCGCGGCAGCAAACGCTACCTCGATGTCGCGAGTAGTCACCGAGCCGTACATCTTGCCTTCGTCACCTACCGAGCGCTCGATCTTTACCGAAACCGCCTCGATCTTTTGCTGTTGCTCTTTGGCCTCAGCAAGGGCTTTTTGTGCCGTTGCCGCTGCTTTCTTTCGCAGTTCGTCAACACGCTTCAGGTTGCCCTCGGTTGCAGGCACCGCGAGTCCTCGCGGCACTAGAAAGTTGCGGGCGTATCCGGGTCTCACACGAACCACGTCACCGCCGCTGCCGAGAGTATCAACGTCTTTTTGGAGAACCACTTTGATCGGTGTCGCCATCGTGTGCTTCCTTACTCGTTCGAAGTGAACGGCATGAGTGCGATGTTACGCGCACGCTTGATGGCGTTAGTGAGCTCACGCTGGTGCTTGGCACAGACTCCAGAGATGCGCCGGGGAACAATCTTCCCGCGCTCAGTGACGAAGTACCGCAGTGCTTGCGGGTCCTTGTAGTCAATGGTCATCACTTCATCGCCACAGAATGGGCAACCGCGACGGCGAGCTCGACGGAATGCACCCGCCGCTTCGCGATCCATATCGCGATCCATCCGATCTCCTTTATCCTCTCTCATAGCACGCCATCCTTCGCATTATTCAAGTCCGGGATATCGTCATCGCTGATGTTTGCGATATCGTCGTCAGCATACGATTCGGTTCGCGCATGCTTCTGAGGCTCGATGAAGCCGAGAGCGCGCTCCAAAGCTTTGTCGTCTTCAACGTCATCGGGCAGGTTCAACTCTTCAAACTGCACGGCAGCTGGGTCGACCTGCACCACCTCGACATCAACTTGCGGGTTGAGCAGAATGGTCTGGAACTTGATGACATCGTCCATCATGCGCAAATTGCGCTCGAGTTCCGCCACTAGCCCGGCGCCTCCGATATACTTGAAGTAAACGTAGACGGCGCGCTTCCAGCGACCGACCGTGTACGACAACTGACGGCGACCCCACGTCTCCACGAGAGTGAGCCGACCTTCTAGCTTCTTGACGACCTCTTCAATGCGAGCCGCAACTTTGCCGGCAGACTCTTTGGTAACATCGGGACGCATCAAGTAGATGGTCTCGTATTCTCGTAGTCGCACCGGTTGTGCGATGTTCATTGGTATCATTCAGTTCTCCTTTTGGGCTAACTCGGCCCCGGCGTATGACCCGGAGCAAGGAGCAAGGCTTATTTCTTCCTGCGATTGCTCTTGTTCATCGCGGCAGACAACCCATCATTGACCACTTGATCGAGCACTTTGCTGCTCGTATCAATGAGTTCAGTCAATTGGGCCCTGTCCGCGAGGGGGAAGCTTTCTAGCACGAAATCTGCGACTGACCCGACAAAGTCAGCAGGTGCGCGGCCGATTCCAAACCGAAGCCTGGCGAAACCATCGGTCCCCAGTTGTTCAATGATGGAACTTACGCCGTTGTGACCCGCAGCACCGCCACCCTGTTTAAGTCGATACTCACCGAACGGTAAGTCAAGCTCGTCGTGCACTACCAACAAGTTGGCGGGATCAATCTTGAAGAAGCTCATGGCTGCGCGCACGCAATGACCGGACAAGTTCATGAATGTCATGGGCTTGAGCACCAGAACGCGCTCGCCAGACTTGCAGTCAACCGACGCTAGTTGGCCCTCGAACTTATCACGCCAAGACGCGCCACCATGGCGCTCGACCCACCGGTCCACCACACGAAAGCCCGCGTTGTGACGCGTGGCCTCGTATCGCGGACCGGGGTTACCCAAACCCGCGACGAGTATCACTTACCTTTGGCGGGCTTTGCAGGGGCCTTGGCTCCCGCAGCGGGGGCTTTGGCCGCAGCAGCGGGGGCTGCCTTGGCGGCCTTCGCATCAGCAGCGGGGGCTGCGGCCGCAGCCGGCGCGGCACCAGCTGCTGCTGCCGCGGCAGCGGGCGCGGCTTCTTCCTCACCGCGCTCCTTCTCGCTTACCACGGCGAGAACGGTCTGATTGGGTGCCAAACGTAGCGACACGCCTTCAGGTACTGGCAGATCTTTGGCTCCCACATGACCATCGAGTAGCAGCTCGGTAACGTCATAGGAGATCTTGACTGGAATCTTTTCGGGCAGGCAGCGCACCGGAAGCTTACGGAACACGACATGCAACGTGCCGCCTTCGATCACGCCTTTGCACTTGCCAAAGGTCTCGAACGGCACTTCGACGTCAACCGGCACGTCGAGAGAGATCTTCAAGAAGTCCGCGTGGAGCAACGAGCGTGAAACCGGATGGTATTGATAGTCGGTGAGCAGGGCCGTGAACTTGTCGCCCTCAACATCGATTTCGATCACCGTGTTGCGGCCATGCGCTGTTGCCAGCACATCGAGCAAGCTCTTGGGCGAAACGGCTAAACTCTGGGCAGCAGCCTTCTCACCATAAGCGACGGCGGGAATCTTGTCGGCAGCTCTCAGTCGGCGAGCGGCGCTTTTGCCAGATTCGGTTCGGCGGGTTGCAGCAACTTTCATGAGGTCCATAGTGACGATTTCTCCTACCAGGCCGACGGCATAGTCAGCGCGATCACACAAACAGGGAACTAACGGATTCGCCGTTATGGATCCGGCGGATCGCCTCACCCAACAGTCTTCCGGTTGATAAAAACTTAATCTTCGAGCAACGGCTTACCGCCTCGCTCGGGGGAATCGTATTGGTCACTATGACTTCGGAGAGGACACTCGCCTCGATCCGTTCCACGGCAGGACCACTGAAAACACCGTGCGACGCACAGGCAACGACCTTGCGTGCCCCGTTGTCCATCACGGCTTTGGCAGCATTGCAGAGCGTGCCTGCCGTATCGATCATATCGTCGATGATCACGCAGTCTTTGCCGCGCACGTCACCGATAAGGTTCATGACCTCGCTGACATTGGCCCTCTCTCGACGCTTGTCGATGATAGCCAGCCCCGCGTGCATGCGTTTGCTGTACTCACGCGTGCGCTCGACCCCACCGGCGTCAGGCGACACGAAGATCACGGATTCATCGTAGTTACGCCGCAAGTAGTCGTCCAACATGACGGGCATGGCATACAGGTGGTCAAAGGGGATATTGAAATAACCCTGAATCTGCCCGGCGTGCAGGTCTATCGAGAGCACGCGAGTCACGCCCGCAGCAACCAGCAGGTCGGCAATCAACTTGGACGTGATCGGCGTGCGGGGCGAGACCTTTCGGTCCTGGCGACCATAGCCATAATAAGGAATCACGGCTGCGATGCTTTGGGCTGACGCGCGTCGCAGCGCGTCGCACATGATGAGCAGCTCCATGATGTGGTCGTTGACGGGCGAGCACGTGGGTTGCACTACAAAGCAATCGAACCCACGAACGCTGTCGTGAAATTCGCAGAACGTTTCGCCATCGCTGAAACGACGGATCGTTGTCTTGCCGAGGTTAATCCCGAGGAATCGGGCGATTTCCCCGGCCAATTCCGGGTTGGCGTTGCCGGTAAACAGCCTCACGTTTTTCACCTAGTCACTCCGCTAGTGCTTCTCGAATCGAACCCGCAATTTACCTTGGAACTAGGGTAGAACTACGAGCGACCCAGCAGAAGCGGCCGCAGGGCTAGCAGCGGGTGCGATCACTGTCAATGCGCCACCGCACCACAATTCGAGCCACTGAACACGAGGATAGCGCCGGGCGTGCATTCGGCCCCGATTCCGGCCCGCCAATTCCTGCTGCTGGACCTTGTTTTGTATTGCCGGCGCTGGGGACTCGCTGGGCGCTGATTGGGCGTGCACATGGCGCGCGCCGGCGTGTTGACTCCAGCCGGCAGTTCGTGTTTCTACCTCCAGCACGGAGGAGAAACACTCATGCGCGATTGGATGCTCCAAGGGTGTGGTGCCGGCTGGACTAAGTGCTCGGCCCGGGCCGCCGTAGCTTCAATGGTCGGTTCGGCGCTGCTCTTTGCGCCAAATGCTCTAGGCAATCCAGAACCGCCGCCGGCGACAACAGAGCCGCCGGCGACAACAGCTGAGCCCACCAGCGCACCGAATGCAACCGGCACGCTCGTCGTGGTCGGCACGGGTGCCGAACCTGCGACCCTGTTCGTTGACGGCAACGAGGTCGGCACGTTGCCTTGGACCGGAGAGTTGCCCGCCGGTACCCACGAGATCGTCGCTCGAAGTGGGCATGGCCTCAGCGCCACACGCAAAGTGGTCTTGTCTGCTCGTGGTCGGAATGAACTCGAACTCAGAGTCGTCGAGAACCCTTCCAAACTTCGGGTGACGACTGGGTTGCCAGGAGCACTAATTCGGGTCGACGGCGTTCCGCACGCAAGTGGCCTGTTCGATGGTGAAGTGAGAGCCGGCAAACACGTGGTCAGCGTGGAGCTGCAAGGCTATGTGCCGAGCACTATCGATGTCGATTTGCAGCCCGATGAACAGAAAACTCTCGATAATGTAGTACTCGAGCGTGCCGCACCCGCGCCCACGCGGGCAACGCCCGGCAAGCGCGGGATCTACACCATTGTGGCTGCCGATGGCCTACTAGCGCGGCCGTCGAATTCCTTCGAACGTGCCTGTCCGGCCCAAGCATTCGGGGGCAATTGCGATTCGACGGTGAACATGGGCGGGCAGCTCGATGTTCACGTTGGTTACTCTTACGGGATATTCGGTCTTGAGGGGTTCGCGATCGGGGGTACCAGCTTGACGGTTGCTCACCAAGAGTTTCCGACCGACGTCAATGTCTCCACCCCACAGAACAAGGTCATCGACGCTGGTGCCACTCCAGCACCCTACTCGGGAATCGCGCGCAAGGAACGCTATTTGATTTTTGAGCCCATCTTCGGTGGAGGCGTGGCAGGTCGCGTGTCAACACAAGGTAAGACCTATCGACTGAGCACTGCACTCGGTTTCGGTATTGCGTGGCGCTCTGCAATCGTAAGCCGCAGTGTTGACGGGACCGTCGACGCTGGCGCGCAAGGCACTCTGCGTAGAGACAGCGCCACGCTCACACCAAGCGGAGGCGAGCGCGTAGTGCCCCTGATGGTCTGGGATTCAGACGTGCAATTGGGCGACACACCGGGCATGCGCATCTTTCTCGGCATCCATGGCCAGGTTGAATTGGGCTCTGAACCCACCATCGACCTGGGAACCGGCAGCTTGGGCTACACCGTTACCACGGGCGAACACCTGCCGCTCGGCGGTGGAGCCCTCACCGTTAGAAGGAGCCCGACGTTCTTCTTTGGGCCGAGGGTTGGCGTGATTACCGGGTTCTGAGTGCACGACTGAACGGTCGTGGCGTCTTGGCGGGCGTTTTTCCTGAGGTGTGACGAAGGGGCAAGTGTGCGGGCGAGTGGATGACCTCGCCGCAATCGCAAACTGGTACTAGTCTGCAGCTAGTGACTTACCGCATTGTCGTCATTGAAGACGAACCCGCGATAGCGGAGTCGGTTGCCTATTCGCTGGAACGTGATGGCCATTCGGTGGCAACGGCAGGGACCATTGCCGAGGCCCGCGAATTGACGGCGACAGCTGACCTCGTGGTGCTCGATCTGATCCTGCCGGACGGTGATGGCATGGAACTGTTGCGCGAGGTTCGCGCAGCGGGACAGCAAGCCGCTGTCATCGTGCTATCGAGTCGCGACGCGGAGACTGATCGAGTCACGGCCCTGGAGATTGGCGCCGATGACTACGTCACCAAACCTTTTTCGCCCCGTGAGGTCGTGGCGCGTGTGCGTGCGGTCTTGCGGCGGACGACCGGCGCGGCCCACCCCGACGGCAACCGAGGCGCCATTCCGCTAAGCGTTGACCGCGAGTCAAGGCGAGCGCTGATACAGAGCCATGCACTGGAATTGACGCGCGTAGAATTCGACTTGCTCGCGGTTCTGGCGGATACACCAGGACGCGTCTTCACTCGCGCTCAACTGATCGATATCGTCTGGGGTGACGGGTTTGCACTCTCCGATCGAACCGTCGACTCCCACGTGAAGTTGCTGCGCCGCAAGATTGCCGAGGCGGGCGGAAATGCCGACTGGATTGAGACGGTGCGTGGCGTCGGTTACCGGATAATGGTCGATGATCCACTGGTACACGACGCGACGGGGGAAATTGAGACATGATTCGCTTGCTTGTCGTGGGTGCTGCCTGCGTCGGACTGATTCTTTTCATGGCCTTCGTGGTGCGCCGCTGGTTGCGAACGCGAACCCACGGCATGAGCATTCGGATGCAGGTGTTCTTTGCCCTGGCCCTGATTTTGGGCGCCTTCTCTTCGGGGTTGGGCGTTCTGGTCGTCGATCGCATCGAAGATCGCGCGGCCCGCTTGGCCACCCAGGCAGCCCAGGACGAAGCCACCACTCTCAGTGGCATCTTGGCAGCGGACATCGCGCGACTGTCGGGAAACATGCCCTCTGTCGTGGCGCGGCTCGAACAAGAACTCAGGAGCGGCGCCGATCTCCGATTTGAAGTTTTCGACACTGCAGGGAACAGGGTGTTTCCATTGTCTCGCGCCACCCGCGCGGGCGCCCCAGCGTTCGTCACTATCGAGGCCCCACTCATGGTGGCGGGTCAAAGCGTAGGCCGCGTGCGCGTAGTCAAGCCGACCGTGGTGGTGGAACGATTGCTGGCTGATTTTGCGCCAACAGTACTCGTCATTAGCCTAGTGCTCGGGGCTGCTGCAGCCCTTGCGGCAGCAATCATCGGTCGCGCCATTGCACAACCGATCGAGAAACTGACTACGTTTGCCGAGCAGGTGAGCGGCGGCGAACGGAGCCCTGCGGTTCCTGCTACGACCGGTGGACGCGAAGTGGATCGCTTAGCGAGTGCTCTCGATTCCATGCGGCGTCAGTTGGAGGGTCGCCCCTTCGTAGAGACGTTTGCCGCGGATCTGTCGCACGAGTTGAAGAACCCGGTCGCGGCCGTGCGGGCAAGCGCCGAAGTGCTGGAAGAAGGGGCCATCGATGAGCCAATACAGGCACGTCGCTTCGTGCGCCGCATTCGAGAAGCCACAGCACGGATCGAACAGTTGTTGAATGACCTCGTGAGTTTGGCGCACATCGAAGCGCGCGGGGCCGAATCGCTGGAACGGGTCGACTTCTCGCGACTAGTGCGTGAACAGCTGGCAAGCGCCAGTGACTCTAACTCACGGATTCAGCTCGATGCATCAGAGGTCTTGAAGGTACGCGGCGACACGGCGTGGTTGGCGCGTGCCGTGCAAAACTTGGTCAACAACGCATTGGCACACTCACCGCCGGAGACAAAGGTGCAGCTCACCGTTGGCCGCGACTCGCAAGGGGTCACCTTGACCGTGCAGAATTCGGGCGAAGTCATTGCGCGCGTGCGCGAACGACTCTTCCGCCGCTTCGTTACCACCCGCGCCAAGATCGGTGGCAGCGGACTAGGCTTGGCGATCGTTCGTGCGGTGGCTGAAGCTCACGGAGGCCGCGTCGAACTGCTCGATGCGGGGCCGCCTCGGGTCGTGTTTCGTTTGACCGTGCCGCAAGCATAGTCACCCTCACCGAGCAGACATTCGCGCTGAATTCCCCATCGGCCAATCACTAGGCCAACGGCGTTAATATTGCTCGTTGTGCCGGTTAGGTCGCGACAATCTCCTCGAAAGCTCCATCAAGCGCGCCGCGCTCGATGCAACAATTCATGTACCCTGTGCAATGCGGTGTTGATGAACGCACTCACATCAACCCGTAGCCACCTCAGCAACCCGGAATCCAAGTGACAGACTCTCTCCTGCCTCTACCGAAGCACGTAGCGATTATCATGGACGGCAATGGGCGCTGGGCCAAGGCGCGCAATCTGCCGCGGCACGCAGGCCACGCCGAAGGAGCCAAATCGGTCCGCCACGCCGTTGAATCGGCGAGACGCATTGGCATCGAATATCTGACGCTCTATGCGTTCAGCGCGAACAATTGGGCTAGGCCTACGGTTGAGGTTCAGGCGTTGATGGCCTTGATGATCGACTTTGCGCGCAGTGAGTGTGCCGAGCTCAGGCAGACCGGCGTGCGTGTGCGCGTGATTGGGCAGATTGATCGGTTGCCTGAGTCGACGCGTAGCGCCGTTGACGATTTGGTGAACGCAACGAGCTCGGGCCAGCGCATGACATTGACGCTGGCGTTGTCTTATGGAGCCCGACAAGACGTACTTTGCGCGATGAGAACCGTGGCCAGCCGAGTTAGCAACGGCGCGCTGGGTGAGAGTGACATCGACGAGAGCGCGATTCGCGCGGCAATGTCGACGCATTTTTTGCCAGACGTCGATTTACTGATTCGCACCGGCGGCGAGTCTCGGATCAGTGACTTTCTGTTGCTTGAAGCGGCCTACGCGGAACTCATGTTCCTGCCGTGCATGTGGCCCGATTTCAAGCAAGAGACCCTCTGCCAATCGATCGATCGCTATCGGGGGTCGGAGCGGCGCTTTGGATTGACCTCAGAACAACTGCAGGCCGACGACGCAACCGCGCCACTGACCCTCGCCCGCGCGGCGTTGGGCTGATCACCTGAGCCACCTGTGACAGTTGCACGCGCCGGCCCAATGGATTTCGGGCCTACTCGGTCTGCGCGAGTTTCTTGGCTGGAGCGTTGACTGGAAATGACCCATACACGTCGGCAAACATTTGAGCCAAAAGGCCGTCAGCCACACCCTGTTTGGGAACCACCATGGACTTGATGTCGGCCCATTTCATAATCTGGTAATAGACCCTGCCCGCAGGAACGATCACGTCTGCGCGGTCTGGTTTCAGACCGTAGTCACGGATCCGAGCCTCTAGGCTGAGGGGCTCTAGTGTGTCTATCACTTCGCGGATTCGGCGCCGGCTCAGCTCGCAACCGGGCGTACCAACGACCAGATCGTAAATCTTCGAAATACTGCCACCCGTGCCAATGGCTGCGGTCGGTCGAATGCCGCGGGGCAAGTTCGCAATCCAGTCCTTGACGCGATCCCACTCTTTCGCGTCAACGCGCGAGCGCAGTAGCCGGACACCACCGATCTTGAATGACTCACTGCAAACCACTTTTCTCTGTGAGATCAAGGTCAGTTCTGTCGAACCGCCGCCGACGTCGATATAAAGGTAGTCGCGATTTTGCCACAGGCCCGTCTCGTGATGAATCGAGAACAGCGTGCGGGCTTCTTCGGCACCGGTGATGATCTCGATGCGGATGCCGGTCGCGTCCCACACTTGCTGCGCCACGGCCTGACCATTGCTAGCTTCGCGTAGAGCAGAGGTCGCGCAAGCACGGAGTTTCTCTGCCTTGAAGAAGTTGACCAGGTGCCGAAAGCTCTGGAAGATTTCGACCAACCCGGCAGTTTTCTCGGCTGTAATGACACCGTCGGTAAACGCATCGTCGCCCAACCGGAGCGGCACCCGATAGCTCGCTTCACGTTGCATGAAGCGCTCCCCTTGATCGAATGTTCGCGACACCACCAGGCGCACCGCGTTGGAACCGACATCGCACGCTGCAAATCGCAAATCATTAGACATTTGACTGAGGATTCCTGGTCGTTCCCAAGCAACTAGCTGACTGCAGCGCGCTAGGCACTCCACCCGCGTGTGACTTTTTTGTGTTGGTCCGACGCGAGAGGGCAAGTTGCGCTGGTCATTAGGGCAGCGGAAAGCTGAACCCGGATGCGCTCGCGTGCCAGGCGACGCATAAATTACCGCTGTCGCTGCAACGGTCTGCCCCAAAAGGCGCACCGCTCAGAGCGCTCCGCCCAGCATCATGAGCTTCCGGCGAGCCATTTTTTTGCCAACCTTTCACAATAGCAGGAAAACCCTGCGACTGAGGACTACACTCCATCTCGCTCT
>CAZCNI010000028.1:0-10562 GCA_964499765.1 uncultured Polyangiaceae bacterium | reverse complement strand
GACCTGCCTGTCCGCCCAAGGCCCAGGCCCGTTTGGTAGTGCCATCAACCCAATCCACCAGTCCGAACTTGGCTGACGTCCAGAGCGCATCTGGAAGCGGTTGTGGGTGCGCGAACGGGCTCGCTGTCGTTCCAGTGATGGCGTAGGTTCCGTCCAAATCGAACTCAAGATTGCGCGCCAGGCCGAAGTCGAATTCGAAGTCTGGCGTGACCACTCGCCAATTGTCCTGACCGCGCACGAGTCCGAGTTGAAAATCGAAGTCGAGCACGCCAGGGTCTTCGAGCTCCAGATCCGTCGGTTCGAACAGTGGCCGTTGGGCAGAACTTGCCGAGCAGGGCGCGGCCATGAGAAGCGCAAGAAAGAGGCAACGGCGAGGGTGAAGGTGCTGCATGCGGCCGCTCAGCATGGATCTTTGCTCGTTTGATGCAGTTGCAGGGCATCGAAGTGTTGCTCGAGTGAATCGAGCAGGCCCTCGACCGTATACACTTTTGCTGTCACGTCGACTCGGACACCTGCTTTTTCTAGCGTCGAGGTAGTAATGGGTCCAATGCTGGCCACACAGGCGCGAGACAATTCTTCTGCTGCGCTCGAACCCAACGCCGAGACCAGCGCATCTGCCATCGAACTGGACGTAAGCAGCACGGCGTCGATATCACCCGACTGCAATAGGCCATGAATGTGGCTCGACTGTTGAGCGCCCAACTTTCGCGTCGCGTAGGCCGATACAACGGTTACATCGAGGCCTGCTTCTCGGAGTGACATTGGCAGCACGTCTCGCGCTTCTTGCGCACGTACTAGCAGGGCTGAGCGGGCTTGGCTGCACGAAAGCAGTTCACGAGCAAGCCCCTCGGCCACGTGCTCTTTTGCCACGAGATCAGGCACGAGGCCCCATTGGCTGAGCGGGCGTGCCGTGCCCGGACCAATCACCGCGATTCTGGCGCTGCCGAATGCTCGCGCGTCCCGTCCCTGCGTGGTGATTGATTGTATCAGTTGTTCGGAGCCATTGGCGCTGGTCAGAATGACCCAGTCGTAGTTAGAAAGCTGAGTCACGCATACTTGCAGCGGTACCGGGTCAGCAGGGGGTTCAATTTCGATGAGTGGTATCAAGATTGGGCGCGCGCCACGGTCTCGAATCGCCTGCGCAGATTGTTGCGCTTGGTGTCGAGGTCGGCATAGTAGCAGTCTGCGGCCATGCAGCGGCAAGCGTTCGTACCACCCGAGTCGTTGCCGCCATTGGGTGCCGTTGCCGACGATGAGTATGAACGGCTCGAGCAGTGGGCGCGTGGCGAAAGCGTCCAGCAAGCGGTCGAGCGACCCTTCGATCACGACCTGCTCGGGTGTCGTTGCCTTGGATATGAGTACCGAGGGTGACTTGGCCCATCGCGGCAGTTCAAGAAGCGGCGGAACCACGGATAGTAGCTGGGCTTGCGTGCACAGGATGCACAGCGACTCAGTTGCCCGCGCGTGCTCGATGACCAGGTCTCGGATCGTCGAAGGCGTCTGCAAAGTGAGCGTCGAAAGGAATGAGACATTGCCAGCGCCGCTTTCACCCGTTAGCGGCACGCCAGCAAATGCTGCGGCACCGAGGGGTGACGCAATTCCCGGCAGCACATGTACTTCTATCCCCGCACTACTAAGCTCCGCGATCTCATCTAGCGCGCGCGAGAAAAAAAGTGGATCCCCCACTTTCAGTCGCACGACGCGCAGCCCCGCCTTGACAGCCTCGATGAGCCGGCGCGCAATCGATTTCAGTTCGTCTGTCGTTGTGGGGTCAGAGACGCGTGCCTCACATAACTCCGCGTCACTCGCGCACTGAGTGAGCAGGTCCGTGGCAACCCCGCTGTCGTGGACGACCAGCTGTGCTTCGAGCAATAGCCGTTGTCCGCGCACGGAAATCAACTCAGGATCTCCTGGGCCCGCACCAACGTACCAGACTCTGCCGACCTTCATACACGCTCCTGATTGACCGAGTGTTGCTGCAAAGAAAGACCAGTGGTGATATCGGATGCGCCGTGCGCAGCGCGCAGTTTGCGGTCTAGGCCGACTCGGTGCACGATCAATCAAGCCTGGTCTTCCGTCGCTGGCTGGCTGATTTGCTTGCTACCTGTAACCGCCCGTGCGTGGGTCGGCAATAAAAAATAAGCAATATCAATAGCTTGAAATGAACGGTGGTCCGCCTGGCTGACGGCGCTGAATCGTTGACAGGGTAGGATATGTAGAACAAATATACCTGCCTGTAGGTCGTTGTGCTCGTTCTGCCGCTCGAAGGCTAAGTTCCCGGTGCCATCCAATCCTCGACTCCCAGCCGTTCAGCCGCCGCGTGACACTTGGTACCTGACCAACGGCATCGTTGCGACTGGGCCCACTCCGTTCGACGGCATCGCGCGCCTCATTGCTGAAGGTCGCGTGGCGCGCAGCTCATTCGTTCGGCACGCCAGCTGGAGTGTTTGGCAACGCTACGAAGACCTCGACTCGCTCGACACTCTCACCCTGTGGCACCTCGTTAAACGACTGGCACAAGCTTCTGAAAATACCGACGCTCGCACACCACCAAGTGCACGCCATGACACGCTCGTGCCGTCAGGCGAGGAAGCGCCGAGCGCCGGGCACCCGCCACGCGTTGCACGCAGTTCGATTCGACCCGTGGCAGTGGATCCGGTCGGGGTACTTGGGCAAGCGCGCAACATGAACGACGCGTTGCTGCTGACGCTTTCCACGGCTGTAGCCGCGGCTTCGGCGCATATGGGTGCCATTCACCGCTACCAGAGTGACGTAAGGACGGCCGTAACGACATTCGTGCAAGGCAATGGTGGCGAGCTGTTGCTCGGTTTGAGGCTGCCGGCGTCTGACCCGAGCCTAAGCGCTGCGCACGCGGGCACGACGGTAATTGGCGAACCCAATTTGGGCGACACCGGACGACACATCGCAGCACGTTTTCTGCAGGCGGGCTGCTCGCCCATTGGTGTTGCCATGGTGCCCATCCGTCTTTTCGACAGTTTGGTGGCGCTGATTGAAGTTGCCCAGTTGTCGCGCTCTTTTACGGCCAGAGAAATCTCGCGCGTCGAGGACGTCGCCGATGTGCTCGCCGAGCGCCTAGTCGTCAATGGCTGGTTCGAAATTCCCTCTTAGACGACTGAGGACTTATGGCATCTTGTGGCGACGCCCGCCGATGACGCCGAGGAATGGTCGAAGGACCATCTCGTCCGCTGGCTGCGGTTGCCCTGCGTGACGCCGAGGAATGGTCGGAGGACCACTCCGGTGCTCAGGCAAACTTCGCCAGCGAACGAGCTTGACGGGCGGGGGTTCTGACAAGTTTGGGTGGTCGGGCGTAGGTGCACGAATCCATTCATTCGCTGGCGCGAGCCGGTTCTTGGCGTTTGTGCTACGAGTGGCGCTCGTTATGGCTAGTACCGCCTCAGTCACCCTACGCAAAGAGGGCAATGCCTATCAAGGCTTGGGTTTGGTATCAGCGTGCCTGTTTTCTTTTTGTTTTGCTAGCGCGTGCCAGACGAGTTGCGGCCCGAGCAATCAAACGCCAATTACCTACGCGGATGGCATTAATCGTGACCGGGACACCTACGAGTCCACGGCCTACGCCGGTGGTGAATGGCTCCATTACCCCTCGCAGCGACGGTTTGTGTTTCCTCACAATCTAAGAACGAGTAACTACGACATTAAAGCCTATGTGGCCTTTAATGCCTACGCGGTTCCCAGCGATGACGCGGGAAGCTCTGACATCGCGGTTGCTGCAGGCGACATCTTGGTGATCGAAAAGCAGACAGAAAAAGACTTGGGTGTTCGCAACGATACCTGTTCTGATGAGTACCTTTACATTAGGCTCACTGCGCATCGAACGGTTGACGGCGGTTTCTGAAGTCCCGGAGAAGTACCCGGTTGCGCAGGGAGTAATCGCCGCCATTGGATTGCACAGGAAGTCCGGGAATGGCTTTGGTACTCTGGAAATGTCATGGGCTCCAACACCCATAGCGGCGTTATCGGTGATGGCCTATTGATTGCAGAATTATCTGATGTTGCAGTGACGGGTCACTTTTTCGTTGAGCCAAGAGTGGACTTTTAGTTTCAGCTCCGAGGATCTGGGCATCTCACGACTAGTGCCTTATGCACTGCGCAGTCTCACAGCACCGTATCTGCGAATGGCGGCACTTCAAACGCAACTAGTGCGCTCAACACAGCAGGAGCGCAGGTGGTGAGCAGTGCCAACGGCACCGCCTCACCTCCCGCCGGGTGCGCATGTTCGGTCCCAGGCGTAACTAGCAAGTCCCCATGGCCGCAATGCGCACTAGCCATTGTCTTGGGTTTACTGGCCAGTTTGAGGCGTCGGGTTCGGCCGCCCTTGCCATGACCCGTCTCATCCCGGAGATGCTCCAGGTCATCTCCGAGATTCGAGCGTTCGCGTGCGGCACGTGTAGTTGGGCTAGTCGCGAGAACAATTCTCGTCGCGGCAGCGACAAGTCTCGTCTTTGCCGCGCAACTGACCGTAGGCCCCGGGTTCGCTTTGGGCGCCACGCACCGACAACTCTCGTGGAAAAGACGAGGCGTGTCGCCAAAGAGACGCTCGGTGTTGGTGGCTAGACCGCTCGGTAGCCACTTTTTTGGGTTGGGACGAGCGAAAAAATCGAATAAGTCGCGGCGTCCGACCGCAACTTGTCCAAAAGAAGGTGTCACCTGCTGCCTCAAGAGCGCCCCCTGAAAGCCCTTGCGACGCTGGTTGTTGGACACAATGCCGCAGCTATTCGATGCAGTGACGGCACTTGGCTGACAGGCGACGTCACGTGTTCAAAGCCTGCCGCAACTCATTTGCCAAAAGCCGCCACCGGGCGCTCGGGGAGCGCAACTTGGCGGACCAGCAACGCTAAGTGCCTGAAAGATGGCGCAACTCGTTCGCCGGAAGCCGCTACTTGTCGCTCGAGGACCGATCCTTAACCCGCCACCGACGCAAGGTACGCAACCCGTCCGGCCGAGGCCGAGGTCCGGCTTCCATGCACAGCGTTACGCTACTTCTCGTACCGACGAGAGCGCGACCAGTCTTGCATAGAGCCCGCCGTGCGCGACGAGCTGCTCGTGCGTGCCTTGCTCGGCGATGCGACCTTTTTGCATGACCAAGATGCGGTCTGCATACCGGATCGTAGCCAGCCGATGCGCAATTACGATTGCCGTGCGGTTCTCGAGTAGGGTCTCGAGAGCCTGATGTAACCTGTGTTCCGTGTTGCTATCAATACTCGCCGTTGCTTCGTCCAAAACGAGAAACGGAGCGTCGCGGTAAAGCGCTCGCGCAAACGCGACCAACTGCCGTTCACCCACAGAAAGTCCGGCCCCTTGCCGTTGTACCGGAGCATTCAAGCCACCCTCACGACTGAGGAAAAGGTCAAGGGCGCCCATTCGTGCCAATACCTCCGCCACCCGGGCTTCATCGGGCTCGCCATCCGTCGCAATGTTCGAAGCGATGGTTCCTGGGAACAGATAGGGCTCTTGCGGAACCATGGCGAACTGCTGACGCAGCATTGTCGTGTCCCAGTTGCGCACGTCGCGCCCCTGCAGGCGAATGTGTCCCGATGTAATGTCGTAAAGGCGAATCAGTAGCGCCGAAATCGTCGTTTTCCCCGAACCCGTTGGCCCGACAACGGCGATGCGTTCACAGGCATTCACTTGAAAACTGAGGTCGTGCAGAATGCGCACGCCAGCGCGGTATTCAAAATCGACGTGGTCAAACTCAATGGCGGCGTGGGAAGCCGTGTTAGGCAGAGGTCGCGACCCATCCACGGAGCGCGCTTCACTTGGGCTCGGGGCGTCACGCTCGGGCACGTCCAATAATCCGAAAACTCGTTCGGCCCCTGCCAGCGCGCTTTGTAGCAACGTATAGCGCTGCGCCAGAACTGCAATGGGTTCGAAGAACTGCATCAAGTAGGCGTTGAATGCGATGACCGTTCCAAAGCTCACCGGCGAGCGGGCAATGGCCAGTAGCATCGAGGCGAGGCAAAGTGACGCAATGGTTTCAAGCGCTGCATCCTGCACGGATTCGTAGCGAATGGACCGGATGTTGGCGTCACGATTAGCGCGATTCACCCGGTCGAATTCGCGCAGTTCCCGGCTCGAGCGGTCGAACGTATGAACCACTTCCATGCCCAGAAGCTGTTCATTGAAGGTGCCGTTGAGCCGCGCCGACTCGGCTCGCACTGCGCGGTACGCGTCGCGCATCGGCCGGCGCAGGCGGAGCACCAGTAGCCCCGCCAAAGGAGCGGCTGCAAACGTGTACAGACTGAGCCTCAGGCTCACCGCTACCATCAGCGCTACGATACCGACCAAACGTACCAAATCTCCCAGCGTCCCGAGAACGCCAGACGCAAAGAGCTCCTGAATGGCATCAACGTCATTGGTGACTCGCGCTACCAGACGCCCTACGGGTTGGCGATCAAAGAATGCCATGGGCAAGCGGTGAAAGAAAGAAAACAGTGCGGAGCGCAGGCGCGCTATTGAGCGAGCCCCGGCGAGCTGTGTGGCATAAACCTGGACGAACCCAAAGAGCTGTTCGAACACGACCAACAGTGCCACGGCCATACCGCCATAGAACAGAACGCTTCCGTCGTGACGCAGAACACCATCATCCATCGCGTGGCGCATCACCAGCGGTCGCACTAAAGCTAGAATCGCCACCACGAGCACGAAGCCCATTGCTCCGACCAAGAGTCGTCGCTCGTTGGACAGAAAAGGCCAGAGTCGTTTGAGGAGTAACCAATCGACGCCTCGGTGCGCCAGGGTGTTGTCTGACGGTACTTCCGCGACCGAGCCTGAGTCGAGCGTTGACGCTTCGGCCTTGCTCGCGGGGCAACTAGGGCGGGCAGTGCCGTCTTTGACGACGCCAGTCTGCTCCTCAATCACTTCGACTTCATGCTCCAAGCGCTGTTCCTCTACGAACTGCGCATAGAGCCCGTCACACCGGGACAACTCTTCAGGGGTACCCCACTGTACGACCCGCCCCGCGTCGAGCACCAGAACCCGATGACACTGCGACGCCAGCGATATCCGGTGAGTGATGACGATCAGACTCCGTTCACCCTGTTGCCGTTCAATGGCCTGCAGCAGTGAGTCTTCGGTCGCTGTATCTACGGAACTGGTTGGGTCATCCAGTACCAAGATTCGAGCGTCGGCCAAAAGTGCGCGACCCAATGCTACGCGTTGTCTCTGCCCGCCTGACAACTGAATTCCGCGCTCACCGACGGACGTTTCGTAGCCCGCCGGCAAGTGGCTGATATCCTCGTCTAGTCGCAATTGGCGAGCCATGTCTCGCGCATGCCGTTTAGCCGCTTCCGACTCAGGGTCATCGAACGCGTAGGCTAAATTGTGCGAGATGCTGGCCGAGAACAGGAAGGGCACTTGCTGGCACTGACGGATCGTCGAGCGCAGCAGTGGCAAGCTCAAGTCGCAGGCGTCAACGCCGTCAAACCAGATGCACCCGTGTTCCATTGGTAGCGTCCGTGACAACAACTGAGCGAGCGTTGATTTGCCGCTGCCAGTTCTGCCGACGATGGCAACCCGCTCCCCAGGCTGAACATCGAAGGTCACTTGGTCGAGTACCTTCTGTTGTCCGTACTGGTGGGTCAGTTGAGTTACGCGCACCGTGGGAATATGGTCGAACGGGCGTGTAATGAGGCCACCTCGAATAATGGGCTGCGCATCGAAGATTTGCGAAATGCGCTCGTAGGCGGCGCGCCCGCGCTGAATCATGCTCACCAGAAAGCCGAGCGCAATCAACGGCCACGTCAGGCGGGTGATGGCACGAAAGAATGCCAATAGCTGACCGTCGGTCAGCGTCCCTTGCATGCGCAAGTAGCCACCGTACCAGAAGACCACCACGACACCGACCGCGCTGACCGCTTGCATGATGGGTCCCATGGCTCCGCGCAGGCGAGCGAGTTCCAGGCTCTTTGTCAGAAGTTGATGATTGACCTTTGCGAATTGACCCGATTGAACCGCTTCGAGCCCATAGGCGCGAATCAATCGCGCACCGGTGAGACTGACCTGAACTGTATCGCTCATGTCGCCGAGCGCTGCCTGATTCTCACGCGTGCGCAGGAAGATACGGCGACTGAAGCCGCGAGTTATCCAGACCAGTCCTGGCAACGAAATTAGGGAAGCTGCAGTCAGCGGCACGGATATGCCGAGCGTGACGGCCAGTGCACTGCCAAGGGCCAGGAGCGTGTTGAACACATTTAGTACGCCAAAGCCGAGCAGCAGGCGGACCTGCGTTAGGTCGTTGGTGGCGCGGCTCATGAGATCGCCAGCGCCATACTGAGCCACGTGTTGTGGGCCCAGCTTCAAGAGCTTGTCGAAGAGTGCCCCGCGCAACTCATACTCCGCGTCGCGGCCAGCGTTGAAGATCGCAACCCGCGACAGGACCCGGACTGCAAACGCACTTGCCGCAAGTGCAATCAGCAGAATGGCCCAGCGCGTGGCCCACTCTCTTTGCCCGTGGACGGCTGCATCTACGGCACGTATCAATCGAGTGTCAAATACGTACTGCGCAACTTGGTACACCAGTATCAGTAGGAATCCAGACCCGTACCGGGGCAGCCGTCGCACGAGCTGCCCCCAAAGACTGGTGGGCACGGTATCGGAAGAGGGAGGCGCACTTTCTATCAACATACGAAGAAGCACTGGCGGGAACTAGATAAGACCTATTGGCGCGGACGGCCAGCGAGTATGTGCCTTTCGGCATTTTTACGGCCGGTTGCGTGGCCTCAATGAATCGGCGCGTGCAGAGAGCATGTGGTTTCGGTAAGTTCGCTGCGTGTCGTTTTTGCGCGCTTGCAGCTACGATTGGTTGGTTGAAAGTATGGAACGCTCGTGCCTGCGAGCGTTGCGTTCGGAATGGCTTGCTCTTGTGCAGGGGCAAGTGCTTGAGCTGGGCGCGGGCACCGGATGCAACCTCGACCACTATCCGAACAGTATCGAGTCACTGACGCTGGTCGAACCCGATCTGCATATGCGCCGACGTTTGCAGCGCAAGCTAGTGGGCCATCGGTTAGCCACCCGATGCACGGTGCTGGCGGGGCTTACGGATGAAGTCTCCCGAGGTTCCGGCCGCTTTGACGCAGTGGTCGCAACTCTGGCGTTGTGTTCAGTGCAGCAGGTGCCCCTGGTGCTGAATCAGGTTAGAAGCGTTTTGCATCCCGGTGGGCGACTGACATCGATAGAGCATGTTGCGGCTCCGCGCGGTTCTGGTCGCCGCCGTCTGCAGGCCTGGGTCGAACCCACGTGGAAGTATCTTGCAGGCGGCTGCCACCTTCAACGCGATCCGCGGGACTATTTGCCGGCGGCAGGATTCACCGCAGAGTCGAGTCACGAATTGGAGTTCCGCGGCGTGCCGAATTTCATCAGGTCGGGTCTAATAAGCACGTGGCTCGCGGTCTGAATCCGGTGCCTGAGCATTCATCGCATCTTGCCGCGACGCCCGCTTGCCTACCCGTTGTGGTCGTTCTACCGCACTTGGCGAATCGCGCTGCGCATGGGAGTATCGAGCGATGTCGAGGTCATCCGTTTTTGCTTTACTCATCGCCTGCCGCTTGGTTGCTGCTTGCGCCGCGTCTCCTGCCGTACACACGCAAAGCCCCGTTGTCACGCCGAATATACCAAGCACCCAACCGCCCGCTGTGGTCGTGGCCGAGAGCAAAGAGCCCACGCCGGTGGAACATCTGGAATGGCGCGCGCACTTCGCGGCCGAGCATGTGGCGGGGACAATTGTTCTGTTCGACACGACGGAGGGCAAGGTCGCGTGCAGTGATGTGGCTCTCTGTCAGAAGCCAACAATCCCTGCCTCGACGTTCAAGATCCCCAATAGTATGATTGCACTCGAGTCAGGCGTGGTTCAGGATGCTGAAACGCCTTTGCCTTGGGATGGCACACACTACACCGTTGCCGAATGGAACCGAGACAACACGCTGCGCACGGCAGTACAGGTGTCTTGCGTGCCCTGTTTTCAGGCCCTGGCGCGCAAAGTGGGCCAGCAACGCATGCAGGAATGGCTCGCGAAACTCAACTATGGCAACCAGGACATATCCGGCGGTATCGACCAGTTCTGGCTCACTGGGGGGCTTCGAGTCTCTCCCGTTCAGCAGGTGGAATTCCTACGGAGATTCGACGACGGTGCCCTCCCCATCTCCAAGCGGACGGCGGAGACGGTTCGTGATCTCATTACGTTGGACGTTGGACAGAATTACACGCTTCTCGGAAAGACAGGCAGCGCGCGCCCCCCTGATGTCTCTGAACTTGCCGCGTGGTTCGTTGGCTGGCTCGAGCTCGGCTCACGGAAGGTGTACTTCGCAACGCTAATCAACGCGTGTGAGCCTGGGATTGATCCCAAGCCGGCTCGACGTGCCGTGACGGAGCGAGTTCTAAAAGCCCTGCAGCTTCTGCCGAGCGACGCAACAAAGGCAACCAACGATTAGATTGCGTAAGAACGCTTCCACTCGTTGCCGTCGCCTGCAGTTTCCAAGGGCATTGATGTGACGGCGGTGCGCAGGTGCCCGGCCCTGCACGCGGTGATT
>CAZCNI010000027.1:0-10817 GCA_964499765.1 uncultured Polyangiaceae bacterium | reverse complement strand
TTGTTCATAATAGGCTCGGCGACTGTCCCTTCCATCGCAACCAGCTATGACCACGATGCGCCGGACCGCACCGGATTTGACAAGCTCGAGCAACTGCTCTGCCATGGCCCACAGGGGCGTGTGATTGTATCCGCCCGGCATGGTTCCTTCATCAATGACAAGCGGCGGTACCGTCTGTTTGGCGAGGCGAATGACGTCGGAAAAGTCCTTGGAGCCCGAGGCAGAGCGCCCAATATGGGGTAGGCATCGGTCACGGGGATGATGCAATTGGACGTCATGAGAATGGCACCGTTGAATCGTTCGAACTCGACGTCTTGTCTCCACCAGGAATTCCCGTAGTTGCCTGCCAAGTGTTCGTACTTGAAGAGCTCAGGGTAGTAGTGCCCTGAGATCATTTCGCCATTCGTGTACACGTCGATTCCCTGTCCCTCGGTTTGTTGCAGCAACATCTCGAGGTCCAAGAGATCGTGTCCGCTGACTAAAATGGCAGGCCGCGAGCGCACTGCAATCGACAGTGTCCGGGGCGTGGGTATCCCGTAGCGTTTCAAGTGTGTCGCATCAAGTTGGGCCATCGCAGTCAAGTTGTGCTCTCCGGTAGCGAGAGCCAGAGCGAATAGCGCATCAACGTCGGTTTCTCGAGTCAATGCGGCCAATGTTTGCAGCATGAATTGGCCCAAAGCGGCGTCGTGCGCGCCCATGATCGAGGCGTGGTGCGCGTAGGCGGCAATACCTTTGAGCCCATAGAGAATTGTCTCACGCAGCGAACGCACTTCGATGTCCTGCGTCTGCAGGACACCGACGTTGTACGCTTTGGACACGTAACCGTCGCGGCTGAGTGAATCCCAGCGAGCATATTCGCTTAAAGCCGGCATGATGTCCTGGCGCCTCATCTCATTGAGTAGTGCGCGTTTCGTACTGAGCGCCCTATCGATCATTGCGGCGATGCGATCCTGATCGAAGTTGGTGTTCGTAATGGTCATGAAGAGCGACTCGTACACGAGATCGGGTACTTCACGTCTCACTGCGCTGCTGTTTGGACACTCGCCGGCTACTTCGGCGAGCCCCTTGAGCGTGTAGATCAGCAAGTCTTGATAGTTGGCGACTTCCTCCGATTTACCGCAGTGTCCACCAAAAGTGCATCCGCGGCCCTCGCTAGTTTCCTGGCACTGAAAACAGTACATATGCATAGCGCTGGCTCAGCCTATCAGACCAACTGGGAGGGAACCATGATGGCCGTCATACAGCTTGCTGGACGGTTGCTGAAGCGTCCAGACCCCGGCCGTACAACTTCTCGTGAAGTTCCCTCCGTAGAAACTCGCAATTAGTCGGACGGTATCTCGAGTTCGACGCTCTCAAAGAGAATGTCACCGCCCTCGACGAGTTTGGCCTGACTATCGCAGATGTCGCAAGTGAGCGACTTGCTACTGTCGACGTCCTTGCCGCAATTCTCGCAGCGCCAGCGTGCGGCGATGCGTGACACTAATAATTGCGTTTCCTTGAGAATCGTGCTTTCTCGCGCAATCTCGAACGCAGACGCAAGCAATTCCGCTTCGACGCCACTCAGCTCACCGACGCTAACATTGATTCGATGTGCCAATGTGGCGCCGTGCGTCTTCATCTCCTGCTCGACCCGTTCAATGAGAGATAGAACCAGTGAGTACTCGTGCATCGCAGACCAACCCTTTACTTCTACTGCGGCGGAGCCTGCCTCGGGTAGCCATAGATGCGGGCCGAACCATCGGTTCGATGCGTGCGATTCGAACTTTGGTTGGCAACCTCCAGCTCTGGAGGGACAGGGTGGGACGTGCTTAGCATGTGCGGGACCTGTTCGGGGTCGGGGCAGTCGGGGCCCCAGACGAGCAGCACAGCGCAAACGCAGTCAGCGAACGAGAGGCGCGGTCGGCGCACCAAGTTGCGGAGAGTTTTTGGGGGCAGCCCCCAAGGGGTCCACTGGGCAGGACTGCGGTGACGTAGTAGATGGCGCTAGCGTGCTTGCCCAATTCGTGACCGGATACCAGAACCTTGCGGCGCCATCCGGTGGAACGCTGGTTGCTATCGGCAATTTCGACGGAGTGCATCGGGGTCATGTTGCGCTCATTGCGCAAGCACTCCAAGAGGCGCGGTCGCGCTCGCTCATGCCAGTGGCGATGACCTTCGATCCTCATCCGGCCTCCGTCCTTGGGAATGTTGCGATGACATTGCTGACGTCGACGGCGCGAAAAGTAGAACTGTTGAGCGCAATGGACCCCGAACTTCGTATCATAGTGCAGCCATTCGATGATGCGTTCTCACGGATCGAAGCTGAGGTGTTCGTCAGCGACGTGCTACTCAAGAGCCTTCGCGCTCGCTACGTTCTGGTGGGCAAGAATTTTCATTTTGGTCGTGGACGACGCGGAAATCACGAGTTGCTGAAAGAACTCTCAGAGAAGCTCAATTTTACGGCGCAAGCTTTCGAACTCTCAGGCGATCTGGACGGTAGCTTTTCGAGTAGCCGAGCACGCTCTGAACTCTTGCGTGGGCGACTCGATAACGTCGCTGCCGTGCTTGGTCGTCCGCATGCAATCACTGGCAACGTTGTTGCGGGGGCAGGCTTAGGGCGGCAGCTAGGTTTTCCAACCGCTAACCTGTCGCGGATTGTGGAGGGCCTGCCGCCGTCCGGCGTCTATGCGTGTATCGTTGATGACGTGACTGCAGATGGGCCAGCGGTGCGCCTCGGCATGGGCGTGATGAGCATAGGGCCGAGGCCTACCGTCAATCTGGGCGATTCAGTTGAGGTGCATCTGCTCGATCATAGCGGCGACCTGTATGGCAGGTATTTGCGTGTCCACTTGGTTCAACGATTACGCGGAATCGAAAAGTTCGCCAACGTCGAGGCGTTGCAGACTCAGATCAATGTCGACATTGACAACGCTCGCCGGCGACTTGCCGTTTGACTCGACGCTCACCAATTCACCGTGGCTACACCCTAACCTTGAGCACGATCTTGCCCCGGTTGAAGTTGCCCTCCATGCGCTGGTGCGCCTCGCTCACGTCCTTGAATTCGAAGATCCGATCGACGATGGGCTGCAAGTGGCCAGACTCCAACAGCGGCAGGTACTGACGGGTGAAACGTCGCGTCATCGAGATCTTGTCCGCAATGTCGCGCGAGCGCATCACTAGGCCAAGGATCTGGTGCCGCTTGAACAGCAATGCCCCAAAATTGACGTTGGCTTGTGCTCCACCCATGACGCCTATGACCACGCAGCGGCCCCCGGGTGCCAGGCACGTTGCGTGTTGCTCCCAGAGTGACCCACCGATGAAGTCGAGAATCACATCGACGCCAGCGCGCGCCGTCTCTTGAGTGATTACCGTTGCGAACGATTCAGTCTTGTAGTTAATAACGTGGTTTGCCCCCAGCGACCGAACCAGGTCGAGTTTCTCCGGGGAGCTGGCAGTAGCGAATATCGTGGCACTCTGGGTGCGCGCCAGCTGAATGGCGGCGGACCCCACGCCACCAGCGGCGGCGTGAATCAGAACCCGTTGCAGCGGCGCCAGCTGCCCAAGGGTGAAGAGGGCTTCTTGTGCGGTCAGGAATGCCTCGGGGATCGCCGCTGCTTGTACGAAGTCGAGATTCGCCGGGATCGGCATCAGCATTTGCGCATCCACCGCCACTCGTTCGGCGTAACCGCCGCCAGCGAGCAAGGCCATCACCCGTTTGCCAACGTGCGATGGATCCACGTCGCTTCCGCACGCGGAAACCACGCCAGCGCATTCAAGCCCCATGATATCGCTCTCGCCCTTGGGGGGCGGATACTTTCCGCGTCGCTGCAACAAATCAGCACGGTTCAGCGCCGTTGCATGCACATCAATCATGACTTGATGACTGAGCAGCTGCGGCTCAGGGACTTCCTCGATTCTCAGAACCGAGGGACCTCCCAGTTCACTTATTACGACGGCTTTCATGAATCGTATTTCCCTGTCTGCGATCAGTTTCTAGAGCGTATTCAAGTAGGCTGCGCCCAATAGACCCGCTCGGTCGCCTAGCTCGCTTACGAGTAGCGGAACCTGAGCCAATGGAGGACCGAACGCATATTTGACCAACGATGCACGCAGTGCGGGCTCAACCAGATCGAATGATGCAGAGATTCCCCCTGTGAATATGATCGCGTCGAGATCCAAAGTATTCTGAACTGCAGCGAGCCCAATTCCGAGTGCTTCGCCCATAGCTTCAAAAGTGGCGAGCGCTGCTGGCTCACCGCAACGGGCGGCTTCCGCAATGGGCCGAATCTCATCGGCCTTTCCTCCGAGCTCCGAGTATTTTCTAATGAGGCCTCGCGTGCCTGCGTATGACTCCACGCAGCCGTGTAAGCCGCAAGCGCAGGGCCACCCCGATGGCGATCGATCGACGGGCGTGTGCCCAATCTCTCCAGCGAACCCGTGATGTCCGCGGCGCAAGTGACCGTCGATGACAACCCCGCCACCAATGCCCGTTCCTAGCGTGACCATCACAAAACTCTGGTGAGCTCGTCCATGTCCCAAGTGCAACTCGGCAAGTGCGGCGGTGGTTGCATCGTTCTCCACCACGATGCGGCAGCCCAGACGTTTGGAGAGCTCTGCACTGACATTGACCCCCTCGAAGCCCGGGACGTTGGGCAGGCGCCAGACCTTGCCCTCAGGATTGACGCCACCGGGAATCGCGAGGCCAATTGACTGCGGTCGAGCCTCGAGCTTTTTTACTGCTTCAGCAATGACGTCAAGCACATGGCCAGGGCCCTTGTCGGCGCCCGTGTCCACGCTCAGCGAACGAGTGACTTCGCCTTGCTCAACCACACCCGCCTTGATGCGAGTTCCTCCCAAATCGACTCCGATCATCATATCAATCCTGGTCTGGGGCGATGCCCACTGCTGGGTTGGTCGTACACTGATGATCGCTAGAAGTCATCAAATTTACCCACCCTGCTGCTAGAATGCACCAATGTTTGATGCAAAATGCGGGTCTCACTACGCGTGCCGCTCGCCCGTCGTTATGGCGTGCAGGCTTGCGAGCATCATGGATCGATTTTGGCAATTCAAGTAGCGCTACGGCCGGAGGTTCGGGCCCGGGGCGTCAATCAGGCAATCATTACCTGGACCTAGCAGGCGATTCAGCCCGGTCCGTCTGGGGGAACTGCTAGCCAATTGCGACAACAGTCGGGATACGCTATGCCGCTAAGCTCGGCACAGGCGACACCAATGAAACATCAGGTACCTCATTCGCTCGGCCAGGAAAAGGCCAAACAAGTTGCGATTCAAGCCTTGCAAAGCTACCAGGCAAGGTTCGCCGAGTACTCTCCCCGTGTTGATTGGGCTAGCGACTCGCTCGCAAAGATCGGTTTCAACATCAAGGGCCTCAAGCTCAATGGCGCTATCGAGGTATTGCCCGATACATTCTCGCTTGATCTCGATGTCCCGTTCGTTTTGCGACCGTTTCGTGGAACGGCCCTTGGTGTTATCGAGGAGGAAATCAAGAAGTGGATTTCCAAATCGAGCTGAGAAATAGCTTCGGCAAATACTTAAGGACATTGTTGCGATCAGCAGTCCAACGGCCGGCTTGACTTTATCGGCGCTGCCGATTTACACGATGTGTGCTGCGATTGGAGGCACGGCTGCGCTTCCGTGCGGGTTCCAAAAGAAACCGAGCTACAGTTGAGGGTTGGTGCGTAGGAGCAATTCCATGGTCAATCGAGAAAAGTTTGCTGCAATTCCGAATGAAGAGCTTGCCATTGATGCCCCTGCGCTCAAGCGCAGTTTCATCGACCATATTCTGCACACCCAAGGTCGACATCCCGCTGCAGCGACGGCTTTTGATCAATACATCTGTGCAGCACGGACCACGCGCGATCGCCTGGCCGATCGCTGGACGCGCACTTGGCATCAGACGCTCGTTCGGCAGCCGAAGCGTGTTTACTACTTGTCGATGGAATTTCTGCTTGGGCGCCTATTGGAGGACGGGCTGCAGAACTTCGGCATTCATGCCTCGATGAAACAGGCCCTCGCAGAAGTGGGCCTTGATCTGAAAGAAGTTGCCGAACTAGAGCGTGAGCCCGGCTTGGGCAACGGCGGCCTTGGTCGTCTTGCCGCATGCTTTCTCGACTCGATGGCGACGCTTGGCATTGCGGGAACGGGCTACGGCATCCGCTACGAATTCGGCATATTTCGGCAAGACATCGTTGACGGAGCGCAAGTAGAAACCCCTGACAACTGGTTGCACCAAGGTAACCCGTGGGAACTTGCTCGGCCCGAACGCAGTTTCAAAGTGCATTTCAATGGCCGCGTTATTCACTATACCGGGGAGGCTGGGCGGATCGTCAGTGAATGGATTGACACCGAGGAAGTCGTTGCGATGGCATACGACATACCTGTCCCCGGGTACAAGAATGGTGTCGTCAACACTTTGCGGCTCTGGTCCGCGCGTGCCACTCGCGACTTCGACATTCATGTTTTCAATCAAGGCAACTACCTGCAGGCGGTCGAAAAACGCAGCTACTCAGAGAACATTTCACGTGTGCTCTACCCGAATGACGCCACGCCTGAAGGCCAAGAACTGCGGCTGAAGCAGGAGTACTTCCTGGTTTCTGCAACCCTGCAGGACGCGCTTCGTCGTCATTTCGAAGCGCATCCAAATCTCTACAACTTGGCCGAACAGGCCGTCTTTCAGCTCAATGACACGCACCCGGCATTGGCCATCGCGGAACTGATGCGGCTGTTGGTCGATGAGCACGGGATGTTGTGGAACGACGCTTGGTCGATTTGTCGTCGATGCATGAACTATACGAACCACACGGTTCTTCCCGAGGCGCTTGAGCACTGGCCCCTGCACCTGATGGAACGGCTTCTGCCAAGGCACCTGGAAATCATCTACCAGATCAATCACGAGTTTCTGCAAGAGGTTCTCGCCAAGTTTCCCGATGATGTCGAACGAGTGCGTCGCATGAGCATCATCCAGGAAGGTGACGTGAAGAAAGTTCGCATGGCGAACCTGGCCATCGTGGGCAGCGCGCGCGTGAATGGCGTTTCTGCTCTCCACAGTCAGATCCTCAAGCAGCAGCTGTTCCGTGATTTCGAAGAGCTTTCGCCAGGCAAGGTCACCAACGTTACCAATGGGGTCACGCCGCGGCGATGGCTGCTCAAATGCAACACCGAACTCGCAGCCCTCATCACCAAGTCCATTGGCCCCGGCTGGGAGAAGAATCTGGACCGGCTAGAGCAGTTGGCACCACTCGCGGTAGATGCATCTTTTCAAAAAGAATGGCAGCGAGTGAAGAACCACAACAAGGCACGACTCGCCACGTTTTTGCGGGAACGTTCGGGCATCAAAATCGATCCATCACACATGCTCGATACGCAGATCAAGCGAATTCACGAGTACAAGCGACAAACGCTCAACATCCTGCACGTCGTTGCGCTCTACCTTCAGTACAAGCATGGTTTGCCCGAAAATCCGGTACCGCGAACATTCCTTTTTGCCGGCAAGGCAGCTCCAGGTTATGACATGGCCAAGCGTGTCATTCATTTGATCAATGCAGTGGGTCACGTCATCAACCAAGACCCGGCGACTCGAGACATTCTGCAGTGCTACTTCATTCCGAACTACAGCGTTTCGGTTGCCGAGCACGTGATTCCCGCCACCGAGGTGTCGGAACAAATCTCGACGGCTGGCACCGAAGCCTCGGGCACTGGCAACATGAAGTTCTCGATGAATGGTGCGTTGACCGTCGGTACACTCGATGGAGCCAACATAGAAATCATGGAGGCAGTGGGGCGAGAGAACATGTTCATCTTTGGCCTCACCGCCGAGAATGTGGACCACCTCTGGAAGGCTGGGTACGATCCGCTAAGTCTCTACCACACGGATCGTGATATTCATTCGGCGCTCGATGCCATTGCCGGAGGGCTCTTCTCACCCGAGGACCCGAATCGGTTCCGTCCGGTTGCAGAAAAGCTTATGCACCATGATCCGTTCTTGGTGCTTGCGGATTACCGTAGCTATGCTTCATGTCAGCGAAGCGTCGAAAAGGCTTACCGCGACACGACTGAATGGACGCGCAAGAGCATCCTGAACGTGGCCCAAATGGGTCGATTCTCGAGTGACGCATCCATCGAGAACTACGCTCGGGAGATTTGGCACGTGCCGACGACGCGCTCGTGAGCGTCGGGGTGAATGTGGGTGACTGGAAGACCCCGGTGATGTTCTAGCTGCCGTCCAACTGCGCGTCTATTGCGCTGGGTTCTAAGCAGGGTCCCCACTGGCCGCTCGCGCACAGTTGTAGGCCCACGAAGCAATTCTGAACAGTGCCTTGCGCGCCGAGCGTCACGTGACACTCACGGACCTGACGGTCTACGCAGGTCGCCGCCACCGGTTTGGACGGCTGTGAGTCATCGCTGCCTGTTCGAACAGTGGAACTGCTCGCTGCTGTGGTAGCTTCGGTAGCTTGGTAGGGGGCCGGGGACGGGGCTTCATCGCCACTGCAACCAGCCAGGAACAAAGTAACCAACCCCGTGACACCCATGAGCTGAACGAGCCGAAGTTGTTGGATCATGCGCAGCGCTCCAATGTTTAATAACGTCACACGCTGGAGCGCGCGTAAATGCGATTCCGCTCATTGCATCAAGATAGGTGGCAAGGTGCAGGGCGGAATACTACCCTGGACGTCAATTGATACGTATTGAGCCGGCAAGAATGGTCGAGTTGGGAACTCAACGGTCTACGAGCAGCGCCCCGTAGTTACAGGAACGAGCAGATGTACTCCACCAGGCCACTGTTGACGCTGATGGTGAATCCACTCTTACCAGGAACTTGGAACGAGCTCCCCGATCCATAGGTAGCCTCGGCTGTTGCGCCATCAAGAACGACCGTGCATTCACCGGCTACGATGTCCATCTGCTCGGGTTTGTCCGTTCCAAAATGGTACGAACCCGGATAGATCAAACCGAGTGTCTTCTTCGAGCCATCATCGAATGCGATGCTATGGCTGATTACTTTTCCGTCGAAGAATACATTTGCCTTCGCTTGAACGGTGACTGATTCAAATTGACTAGGATGGGACACGCGGCGGATTGTTGCACAAAAGGCAGCCTCGACCAGCGTGGCGGGCTGTGCGGAGTGCTAGCCTGTTGCAGTGAGTGTAAGGGCTCGGACCCGATGAAAAGCTGAACACATGAGCTAACTCAACGGGCCGGGTGGCGGGTAGTAACGTGGCCTATTTCGGGGCTTGCAGGCCTTCGTTGCCGTGTGTGCTTATTTGTCTCGGTGGTTTGCCGTCTATGCATGTAGCGATCTTCGGGTCGCGGAGAAAGCCACGTGAAAGCCAAGCTCCTGGTTGTCGAAGACAGTCCCACTCAGGGAAACCAGACCAAACAAGATCTGGAACAACTGGGCTACGAGGTTCGCTGGGTGACCACCGGAATCGAAGCGCTCAAGTGGGCCCGCCAGGATCCCCCCGAGCTGGTCGTCCTCGACGTAGTGATGGATGATCTGGATGGCTTTGCCGTGTGCCGGTGGCTGAAGCTCCACAGTTCGACGCGCGATATACCGGTAATTATGTTAACGATGCGAGGAGAGGTCGAGGATCGCGTGCACGGGTTGCAGATCGGTGCCGACGACTATCTACCGAAGCCATTTTCGACGCGTGAACTCGAGGCACGTATTTTTGCTGCTTTGCGCAGCAGAACGACCCAGACAGAGCTTACCGAACGCAATCGTCAGCTCGAGTCCATGTTGCATCACGTCGAATCACTCGCCATCACCGACCCACTGACGGGTATCTTCAATCGACGCCGTTTTTCCGACGTACTGCGTCGGGAAGTGGCGGTCACGCGACGCTACAAGAACTCCTTAGCAATGCTGATGCTGGACCTCGACCACTTCAAGGCAGTCAATGACCGGTTTGGCCATGACGCTGGGGACGACGTGCTGCGCTCCGTTGCAAATTCACTGACCAGTAGCCTTAGAGAAGTGGACCTTGCTGCTCGCTACGGCGGTGAAGAATTTGCCGTTATCATGCCGCAGACGAACAAGGTCAACGCGGCGATCGTTGCGCAGAGAATCGCGCGGCAGATTGCGCAGTTAGCGCACACATTTGATGGGGAGAAGGTGGTGCTGACAGCAAGCGTTGGAGTCGCCGACATAGCGGACCTCCAACAAGCCACTGCCGAGAACCTAGTGAAGGCCGCTGACATCGCGCTCTACGAGGCCAAACGCACGGGACGCAATCGAATCGTTCTGTACGACGAAAGTCTCATTATCGAGCATGAATGAGCGGCGCTCTCGCGTCGTCACTGTCACTTCGGATTGCAGACGATAGTCACCCGCGACTGTTGCCAAAGAGTCGCAACTTTGGCGAAAGCCCAAAGAGCAAACCGTAACGGTCGCTGCCGTCTAACCAACCCAGCAACGAGACTACTGACACGTCGAGGTACTTTGATGGTGAGTACAAGACCCCAACGGTTGTCAGAAGTTCGTGCGGATAATTGGTCAGGTAGCGGACAGCGCTCAGTTCGCCCGTGAGGGCGTACCTCTCCCGGTGATCCAGCGCGAGGTTCACATCAAGCCCGACTTCGATGCCGATAGGTCGCTGTGCGTTGGCACTTGGGCGAGGATCAATCACGAGACCCGTATTGAGAACGAAGTGAAAACTACCAGCGGCCAACCCCACCAACGTGAGCCCCTCTGCGCCGATACCTCGGTTTCCTCGCGCAATGGGCAGCTTGGGACCCACCTGTCCGCCCAAAGCCCAGGCTCGTTTGGTAGTGCCATCAACCCAATCCACCAGTCCGAATTTGGCTGACGTCCAGAGCGC
>CAZCNI010000026.1:0-11098 GCA_964499765.1 uncultured Polyangiaceae bacterium | reverse complement strand
TGTACTTGAGCTCTACCTTGACGTGAGACTTGAGGCCCCCATGGACCAATGCCTAATGTAGCGACTTGTAACTGTCTTTCAGGTGCACGTACTTGCCAACTATACCGATCAGCACCGAACCGCCGCGGGGTCGCTTAAACTCATCGACAACTTGATTCCACGCTTCCAGATCGGGCTGTCGCGCCCAGATATTCAGCCGCTCACAAATCTCGCTGTCCATACCTTCCGCGTGCAGCACCAGCGGCAGCTCGTAGATACAGGGCACATCAACGGCGGAAATGACCGCATTGACTGGAACGTTCGAGAAGAGCGCGATCTTCTCCTTCAACCCTCTGCCAATCGGACGGTCGCACCGACATACTAGAATATCTGGTTGAATGCCGATCTCGCGCATTTCGCGCACCGAGTGTTGAGTCGGCTTGGTCTTTAGCTCACCGGCAGCAGCGATATGAGGCACGAGCGTGACGTGCACGCTGATGGCATTTTGGGGTCCAGCTTCGAGTTTTAGCTGTCGGATCGCTTCGAGGAACGGCAAAGATTCGATATCTCCGACCGTGCCGCCGATCTCGATGATCGCAATGTCCGCGTCCTGAGTCGCCGCGACCACCCGCGCTTTGATCTCGTCGGTGATGTGAGGAATGACTTGAACCGTGGCCCCAAGATACTCGCCGCGTCGCTCTTTGCTGATAACCGCATCGTAGATTCGACCGGTAGTAACATTCGACGCCCGCGACAATTGGCAGCTGGTGAACCGCTCGTAGTGACCAAGATCGAGATCCGTCTCCGCGCCATCCTCGGTCACAAACACCTCCCCGTGCTGGTAGGGCGACATGGTGCCTGGATCCACATTGATGTACGGATCCAATTTCATGTGCGTCACGCTCAGCCCGCGGGCTTCGAGCAATGCACCCAACGAGGCAGCAGTGAGTCCCTTTCCAATCGAAGATACGACACCACCAGTGACGAGCACGAATTTCGTTCTACGGTTCATGGCAAAGCCTCGTTGGACCTAGGGGTACACCTGCAGCCACGCTCAATCGTGACTGTAATTCAATTCCAAGTAGCAAGATTGTGTCAGAACTGACCAACAAAACTCAAGCCTCCGCCACCGACCGTTGACCAGGGGACGGGGATTGGACTCAATTGAGGAGCACCGGAAATTCGCGCTCGACTTGTCTGTGAAACAGGAAGTGACGCCGCAGGCGTAAATAATCCATCGAGCGCCACCGCCAAACCACCGACTTGACCGATGCCGTCGATGACTACCAGTACGGTGCGCACGACCAAACCGAACTTACCACAATTCGTGTCATTGCTGGGACATCCGGTCTTGTACATGTCCATCCACGGACCGACGATTGGGTAACGTAGGTCGCGGGCACCTGGCGATTGCGACCAGAACCACTCACGGAGTCCCCACGCTCCCGCGTACCACACGCCGGTAAACCCGAGGCCAAGCCCTACTGTTTTCCAACGCGATGAGGGCGGGGGCAATTGGTAATTGCTAGTATTTGTTTTTGTTTTGCTCGGCACTTGCGCATCAGGCGTCGTCGCGTCCGGCGTCGTCACATCAGGCGCCGTTGCGTCAGCGTCCTGGTCTGCAGAAGCGACTCGAGAACTGAGCGCAACCGTAAGGGGCAGCGCGGCCGCAATCAAAGCGCGATACGCGTGCCGAGGGTTGCGAAGAAGCACGCCCCCTTTTGTTCGCGTTGCGCTTGGAATGCAAGGCTTGTTGCCGGATATTTTTGCGATTGCGTGACGCCGCAATTCCTACCGGCCGGCTCGCGCGAAATCCATCGTTGATTTTCGTTGCGCGAACCTGAAGAGAATTGTCCGCTGCGCGTGGGCCAAACCGATTTGCTCGTCCGCTCAGCGTAATTCGGTATTCACTAGCGAATCCCAATGTCCTGCGGCGGTGGGACGAAAACCCACTACACGCGTCGCCGCAACAGACATTTGATCCTCATGCCAGAGCGGAATCACGGGCATGTCATCCATCATGAGGTGAGCCAGCTCGCCATAAAGGCGCTTTCGCACTTCGAGATCGAACGATGCAGCAGCGCTGTCGAGCAGCTCGCCTGCGCGTACACTTCGATAACGCGCGCGATTGCGACCGTCCTGTCCTTCACCCGGTATGCCACGCGGATGAAAGAACCACGAAAGCATGTTGGGCTCCGTGAGCTCTGGCAGCTGAAGAATGGCCATTGTGAAGTTTCCCGCGTCTAGCCGCGACAACATGACGCCAAGATCCAGCGGAATCACCTGGGTTTGCAACCCTGCATCCCCGAGCATTTGCGCAATCACTCGCGCAAGGATTAGCCGACTACGATCGGGGCTAGTCAGCAATGTGACCGGACCCTTTTCGTTCAATACGCGTCTTGCCGCGTCTCGGTCATACCGAAGTGGAGCCAGGTCCGACGGTGAGGCCCAGTGCGTTTTCGGAAAGATCCAGCGGGCAGACTCCGCGTGGCGATTGAGCAAATGCTCGACGATCGCTTGCCGATCGATGGCAAGAGATAGCGCGCGCCGGACATTGGCGTCTGCAAACGGTGGGCGGTCATTGTGCACGAGTAGGTACGTGACGTTGGCGCCTGGTCGTGACGAAAACGACAGCCTGCCACTTCTGGCAAGCTCCGGCAACAAGGCAGGTGACACGGCGTTGACCGCAATATCGGCTTGTCCTGCCAGCAACCGAAGCACGCGCGCATTCTCATCGCGCACGGTACGAATCACCACCGAGGCCCCCACCAGCGGTTCGCCAGGCTTTGCGGCTTTTCGCAATAGAAGTGCGTTCGCAGTCCGCCCGGCGATGACATACGGCCCCAGCCCATCGAGTTCTTCTGCGTGCCCTCGCGGCAAATTGGCTTGATCAGCACGCAAGATCGGTATCTCGAGATCGGTCATCCAGGTCGCTCTCGGATACGCCAGTGTCAATTCGGCATGCTGCGGGTCACGCACACGACACGTCGAGAACGCTGCTACAACGGATCGGTGCGGACTCTGCAAACGCGGAGCTCTAAGCGCATCTAGGGTCGCGCACACGTCGCTAGCTTCAAGTACGTGACCACTGTGGAAGAACACATTCGGCTCAAGTTCGATCGCAATCGTCCGCCCATCCGCCAGACTCAAGCTGCGCGCAAGTGAGGGGTGAGGCAGGAGCGTATCGGGGTCGAGTGCGACCAGTCCTCCGTGGATCAGCCGCGACGCTTTCACGTCGAGGCCTCGCGTTGCAAAACGCGGGTCAAGTTCAACGATCTCGGTCGGCACTTGCATCTCAAGCACTCGGTGCTCGACCAAGCGACGGCTACAGCCTGAACCTGAGAGGCCAATCCAGAGCAATGCCGCCTGAAGGAGCCAGCGGCCGCGTTTCGATAACCGGCAGCGGTCTACTGCCCACGCGCTTGCTTCGAGCGCTGGTGCCATTCCTGTAGACTCCGGACTGAGGCTGATTCTTTGCCCATCAGAGCGCGCACCTCCAGGGCGTCGATAATGGCTAGTCCCGCCGCCATGGTCGTGAAATACGGAATACTTGCCAGAAGCGCGCTGCGCCGAATCGAATAGCTGTCGCGGACAGCTTGCGTAGTCTGACTCGTGTTGATGACGAGCCGTATTGTTCCGTCTTGGATGGCATCAACCACGTGTGGCGAACCCTGCTGAACCTTGTTGATACGTTCGACGGGTATCCGTGCGTTCTCGAGCATGGAGGCCGTTCCACTCGTCGCAACCAGCGAGTATCCCAGGTTGCGCAAACGGCGAGCAACGTGACACGCCTGAGGCTTGTCATCGTCTTTGACACTAATGAAGGCCCGCCCGGTCGAGGGCAGCCGAAAGCCGGCAGCCGTCTGAGACTTGCTAAAGGCTAAGGCTGCCGTGATAGCAACCCCCATCACTTCGCCGGTCGAACGCATCTCGGGCCCAAGAATCGTGTCGACGCCAGGGAACTTCGAAAAAGGCAACACGGACTCTTTCACTGCCATGTGCATTGGTTGCGGCAAGTCATAGACCGAAAGCTCGTCGAGAGTCTTGCCAGCCATGACCTTGGCCGCAATCTTTGCCAGCGGTCTGCCCGTTGCCTTCGATACAAACGGTATGGTTCTCGACGCCCGTGGATTGACCTCGAGCACATAGACTGTCCCGTCTTTCACGGCGAATTGCACGTTCATGAGGCCGATCACGCCCAGCTCGAGCGCAAGCGCGCGAGCTTGCGATTCGATCTCGAGCACGACAGAAGCGGGGAGCGTATGTGGAGGCAACACGCTCGTAGAGTCTCCCGAGTGCACGCCAGCTTCCTCGATGTGCTGCATCACCCCACCAATGACCGCGCGGCGCCCGTCTGAAACCAAGTCAACGTCGACTTCAGTTGCCCGCTCGAGGAAGTGATCGATGAGCAGGGTCGGTTCTACACCGTCATCACGTGCAGCCTCAATCGCAAGTCCGACATACGCTTCGAGTTCGTCGTCAGACCAACACGTCATCATCGCTCGCCCACCAAGGACATACGAGGGCCGCACAAGAACCGGGAAGCCAAGGCGCAAAGCAATCGTCCGCGCTTCTGAGAGTGTCCTCGCAATCCCGGCATCCGGGCGCCGCAACTTTAGTTTATTTAGTAGTTCATCGAATCTTCGACGATCTTCGGCGCGGTCAATGGCATCGGCGGATGTTCCCAGCAGGGGCACCCCAGCTTTCTCGAGTGGTACAGCCAACTTGAGGGGCGTCTGCCCGCCAAATTGGGGAATGACACCCAGCAGCTCGCCCCGCTGCGCTTCTTCGGTACAGATGTTGAGCACATCCTCCAAAGTCAGCGGCTCAAAGTAGAGACGATCAGAAGTGTCGTAATCCGTGGAAACCGTCTCAGGGTTGCAATTGACCATGATGGTCTCGAACCCCAATTCACGCAGCGCGTAGACCGCGTGACAGCAGCAATAGTCAAACTCGATACCTTGGCCAATGCGATTGGGGCCACCACCTAGAATGATGATCTTCTTACGGTCGCCGACTTCTGACTCACTCGATGTCTCGTACGTCGAATAAAGATAGGGCGTCTTCGCAACGAATTCCGCTGCACAAGTGTCGACACGACCAAAGACTGCTCGCACGCCTTGCTGCAAGCGAATGGTCCTGATGTTGTCCTCGTCCGTTTGCCGCAGCTTTGCGATCTGGCGATCGCTGAAACCCAGCTGTTTGCTCTCTCTCAAGAGCACTATGTCAAGCGTCAAGGCAGCTGCAATCTTTCGCTCTTGCTCGATGATTCTCATCAGTTGAGAGAGGTACCAAGGGTCAATCGCAGTACGCTCGTGTATCTCCGCTTCGGTCGCCCCCAAACGAAGCGCATCAGCAACGTAGAAGAGTCGATCAGCCGTCGGTATGGCCACGACACTGCGCACCGCTTCAAGCAGATCCGTAGGAGTGGCGGGCGGCATGGGCGGGGGCGGTGCGCTCATGGGGGGCGCGTCATGCACCAAGTCGCGTTGCGCCGATGGCACGAAGTCGAGCGAGCGATACTCGACTCGGTCCAGCAAAGACACCAGACCCTCTCGCCCGGTTTCCAGCGATCGCGCTGCCTTTTGAAGGGCTTCGGGGAAGGTACGGCCAATGCTCATCACCTCGCCCACGCTCTTCATTTGCGTGCCCAAGCGTCGATCAGCTCCGGGAAACTTCTCGAACGCAAAGCGTGGCCATTTGACGACCACGTAGTCGATGGTCGGTTCGAACGCGGCGCTAGTGCCAGTGATGTCGTTCTTAAGTTCGTCGAGCGTGAACCCCACGGCGAGTTGCGCCGCAATTTTGGCAATCGGGTAACCAGTGGCCTTCGATGCCAACGCGCTCGAACGAGACACGCGAGGGTTCATCTCGATTACGAGCACGCGTCCAGTCTTCGGACATACGGCGAATTGCACGTTGGAACCGCCCGTCTCGACACCAATCTCGTGCATGACGGCGCGAGAGGCGTCTCGCAGACGTTGAAATTCCCGATCAGTAAGCGTCATAGCCGGCGCAACGGTTATCGAGTCGCCGGTATGCACCCCCATCGGGTCAATGTTCTCTATTGTGCAGATGACGATGAAGTTGTCGGCGCGATCACGGATGACCTCGAGCTCGTATTCCTTGTATCCAATGACGCTCTCTTCGACCAGAACCTCGTGCACGGGCGATTCGAAGAGGGCCCAAGCAACCTTCGCTTCGAGTTCGGTTTCATTCTCTACAACCGCCCCGCCCGCTCCTCCAAGCGTGAAACTGGGCCGTAGGATCGCGGGGTAGCCCGTCGTTTTCACGACCTCACGCGCTTCATCAACGGACCGCGCATACCCCGACCGTGGGCACTCGAGCCCAGCGTTACGCATCGCGTCCTTGAACAACAGACGGTCTTCGGCTTTCTTTATTGCGTCAACCGATGCACCAATGAGCTGCACGCGATGCTTGGACAACACTCCTGAGGCGTGAAGTTCAAGGGCCAAATTTAGTGCAGTCTGCCCGCCAAGGGTGGGCAACAGGGCGTCGGGGCGCTCACGTTCGATGATGGCGGCCAGCGTATCGTGGTCCAGTGGTTCCACGTACGTCCGGCGCACGAGCTCCGGATCAGTCATGATTGTCGCGGGATTTGAGTTGACGAGAATGACGTCATAGCCGAGGCTGGTTAGTGCCTTGGCCCCTTGGGTACCCGAGTAATCAAACTCACAGGCTTGCCCAATGACGATGGGGCCAGAACCGATGAGCAAGATCTTGTGTAGGTCGTCGCGTCGCGGCATCGCTTTGGGTTTCCTCGTCCACGTGCGAACTTCGCCGTCGTGGCCGTGCGGCTCGCTCGTAGCACAGCGGTTCGAGTGCACCGCTCAAAAGCATTTAGGCCCATCGTTCGCCTTGAAATCGACCTACTTTGGATGGAATTCGAAGTGGAGCACGAGGCCGGCCTTGACGAATCCGCTTGGTTCTGTCAAAAGGTCGCCTCCCGGTGGCGTGAGACTTGCCGTTTCCGACGCAAGTTAGCTAGCTGCCGAGCTCTTCAGAATTAAAGAGCCTGCCATGCCGAAGATGAAAAGCAATCGCGCCGCCTGCAAGCGCTTCAAGATTTCCGGTACCGGTCGTGTGCGTCGCGCAAAGTGCGGTGCGCAACACGGTTTCATCGGCAAGTCGCGCAAGCGTCGCCGACGGTTACGTGACAACGCCATGGTGGCCCCCGCTATGGAAAAGCGGGTCAAGCTCATGTTGCCCTATGGGTGACATTTACGTTTTGCCCGCAAGGAGTTAGTCGTCATGCCCCGCGTTAAGAGAGGCCCTCAGCCCCGCCGTCGTCACAAGCGTGTTCTAGCCCAATGTGAAGGCTTTTGGGGTGGTCGAAAGAATCACATTCGCCAGGCCATGCACGTGCTCTGGAAGTCGTGGCAGTACGCCTACGTAGGCCGGAAGCTACGCAAGCGTGATTTTCGCAGACTATGGATTACCCGCATCAATGCGGCGTGTCGCGAAAACGGTCTTAGCTATTCCAAGTTCATGGGCGTGCTCATTTCGAAAGGCATGGAGCTAGATCGAAAAGTACTGGCTGACATGGCAGTTCGCGACCCGTCGGCTTTCAAGCAGTTGGCGGCGTTGGTTAACGCTGGTTGAGTCGCGGCAACGCTTGAGTGCACCACTCGCTGATTCTCGCTTTGGCGACAAGTCTGCGAGTGCGCTGGCACGCGGAGTACGGTCTGCGAATTCGAGAACAGCCGTCGGCGTTCGGCGCGATGCAATTCCGTAGGCATCCTCGCAAAATCGAGACTAAGCTCCGGAGGCTTTCATGAGCGGCGATCCAATACAAGACATCGAAGCGGGGCTACTGGCCGTGGGTGACGAATACCGTTCCCGCTTCTCCGCAGCGTCCAACGAGCATGATCTTCGCTTCGTCCGTGCCGACATTTTGGGCAAGAAGGGTGCACTAACTCAGGTACTGCGATCGATGAGCGCAGTACCTGCCGAACGCAAGCGTGAGGTGGGTGAGAGAGTCAATGCGGCGCGTGCAGAAGTCGAAGCGGCTTTCGATGCGCGGCTCAAAGCTCTACGGAATGCTCTTCGGGAGGCGGAACTCAATGCGCCCCAACATGACCTCTCTCTGCCGGGCCGTTTGACAGTTTCCCAGGGACACCGGCACCCGATAAACAGCGTGCGGGAAGAAATTCTCGGTATTTTTCGCTCGCTGGGGTTTGAAGTTGCCTGGGGCCCTGAGGTTGAGTTCGAGGCTAATAACTTCACGAAGTTGGCGTTTCCGCCGGACCATCCCGCTACCGACCAACAGGATACCTTCTGGGTAGGCATCCATGGGGGCCCCGCTGCAGCACGTATTCTGTTGAGAACACAAACGAGCCCAGTGCAAGTGCGGGAGCTATGCCACTGTAGACCACCGCTTGCGATCGTTAGCGGTGGCGCTGTCTATCGTCGCGATGACGACGTCACGCATTCGCCAATGTTTCACCAAATCGAAGGGCTACTAGTCGATGAAAGAGTCAGTTTTGCCGAACTTAAAGGCGTGTTGACTCAGTTTGCTCATCGTCTATATGGCGAACGCCCCGTAAGGTTCAGGCCCAGTTACTTTCCTTTTGTTGAGCCGGGTGCGGAAGTCGATGTGGCGTGTGCATTTTGTGAGGATGGCTCCGAGTCGCGCGCAACTTGTCGGGTCTGCAAAGGCACCGGCTGGTTGGAGATTCTGGGCTGCGGCATGGTGCATCCGGCGGTACTTGAGCACTGTGGAATCGACGCAGAGCGCTTCACCGGCTTCGCGTTTGGTCTCGGCGTGGAACGAGTAGCAATGCTTCGCTACGGCATCCCTGATATTCGACTGCTCTTCGAGAATGATCCCAGGTTCCTGAGCCAGTTCTGAAAGCCAGAAATCTAGAGTTGCTCACATCACTTTGCATACCTGCGGAATGCAAAGGAGGTGAAGAATCCGTGCAATCTTATGACATCAGGATCATGGTTGCAGTCATGTGCTAGCGCAGCGGTGGGCACACACAGTTGCCTGCAGCCGTTGACTGACGTCACCCCCGTCGAACTCTAGCGCCGGTTTGCCAATTGACATAGTATGCCAGGCGTCACAAAATATACGGCAACCCTTTCGAAACGCCTGTCAGTGGCAAGCACCTGAACCCTCCTCCCCGAACATATAGTCGGACGGCCGATTCTAGCAGATTTGGAATAAATAGCCCGACTGCGCGTCTTTTTTGTGACGTTCAGGTCGAAACTCTTCCGCAAAGGAGGCGTTTGTAGTAGGAGAAGCCGTAGGCTGTACTTGCCTACATCTACCCCTGCTGCTCACTCCGGATCAACTAACTCTCCGCCGGCGAGCCAATTTCCCCGCGCCGCAACACGGTATTTCAGGTATGCAACGTGGCATGCCTGGGTGCAACCGGAAACTTGGATGGCCCTTCTAAAACCCAGGAAGTAGCCGAGCTTTATCGGGTATACGAATTGCAGCATTGTATCCAATTGCCAATTTTCGCTCCTAAACCGAATATGCGAACTGTCCATCAATCGTTGCCAGCGGAACCCAGATCTCGTGGGCAGGTGCGAACAAGTGTCCGACAATCGCGAGCACGCCAAGTCTTCTAGAGCCGCCGTCAACCACATCCTTTCAGACCAACGAACCAAATTAAGCCATGCAGGAAAAGATCACGCAACCGGGTGAGCAGTTTACCAACCCTTCTGAATTCAGTGCGCCATCCAGCGCTATGGTAGACTCCGCGAAGACTGAACCCCGCGCCAGCGAAGGGCCTTCTCCTGCGGATCTGCGCCAAGCTGATGCCTCGCTTGATGCCTTCTCCAGCGAAAGTTTCGAGCCCCGAGATCTGGGCCCACTCGACGGGACAACCGACTCCATGCTGTCGCGATATTTTCGCGACATGGCAACCCACCAGGTCATGGGGCCTGACGAGGAGCTCGAGTGTGCGCAAGCGGTTGAAGAGGCCGAAATCGAACACTGGGTTGCGCTGCTGTCCTACGTGCCTGTGGCTGAGCCTGTGTTGGAGAAGCTCGAACAAGACATCGCGGAAGCAAGCGAGGCGGACAGGCCCGAGGTTCCTCAGGTCGAAGAGCTTCGCAAGCTCATTCGCCTCTATCGAAAGCAACGCTCGAAGCTCAACGCGGAACAACAGCGTCAGTGGAACGAGCTGTCGATTGAGCTATCAAGATGCGTTCGGCTACCGGACTCCGATCGCATATGGATGACCAATGCGCTGGTGGTTGCGCAAGAGGTGGTTTCGCCAGTATCCGCCGGCGAGGAGCGACCTGCCGTCGCGGAAACCTCTGCATACAAAAGGTACATCGAACGGGCTCGACGCACCGACTTCCGCCAAAGGGAAGCGAAGAACCGTTTCGTCAAGGCCAATTTGCGGCTCGTAGTGAGTATTGCGCGCCGATATAACAGAGGCCGGCTGCCACTGATCGACCTCATTCAAGAGGGAAACATCGGTCTGATGAAAGCCGTCGAGCGCTTCGATCATACGCGCGGCTACCGATTCTCGACATACGCATCGTGGTGGATTCGACACGCCATCAGTCGTGCACTTGCGGACAAGGGGCGCGCAGTACGCATTCCAGTACATATGCTCGATACGTACAATCGGGTCTCACGCGCGACTCAGACAATTATCGCGCGTACCGGACGAGAGCCGACCCTGGACGAGCTTGAGAAAGAGACCGGCGTCCCGAAGGAGAAACTGGATAAGGTTCGTGACCTGTATGCGGATACGCCCTTTTCACTGGACCGACCAGTTGGTGACGAAGATGGGCGAAGGTTCATTGACTTCTTGGTCGAGGAGAATTCTCTGTCGCCGTTTGATTGTCTTGCAAACCAGAAGTGGGCAGAAGAAGTACAGCGACTCCTCGGTACTCTGACCCCAATAGAATCTAGAATCATCCGTTGGCGCTTCGGGCTCGATAACGAAGATGAGCTTACGCTCAAGGAAATTGGCGACAAGTACAACCTTTCGAGGGAACGCATCCGTCAATTGCAAGAGCAGGCAATCGGCAAAATTCGCAAGCAAGTTCGCGACGTCTGGCTATAGGACGACCAAACTAATGATAACCAATGGGCCGCCCATCACTGAGACGAGGCGGCCCATATTGATTT
>CAZCNI010000025.1:0-11227 GCA_964499765.1 uncultured Polyangiaceae bacterium | reverse complement strand
TCTCGCTACATGACCATGGTTCAGAAGCTGCCAAAGCTGTCTCGCGAAGAAGAGCTAGAGCTTTGCCGGAGGTGGCAGACTGAAGGGAGCAGTCAGGCTCGCGACGATCTGGTTCGTGGCCATTTGAGATACGTTGTTGCCATCGCACTCAAATACCGTCGCTATGGTTTGCCACTATCTGAGCTGATCGCGGAAGGCAATTTTGGAATTGTTCATGCACTATCCAAATTCGAGCCCGAAAGAGGTAACCGCTTCGTAACCTACGCAGCCTATTGGATTCGTGCGTACGTCTTGAACTACATCATCAGGTCATGGAGTCTTGTGGGCGTTGGTTCGGGTGCACTGCGCTCGAAGATGTTCTTCAAACTTCGCCGAGAAAAAGTGCGTATCGCTAATCTCGTCGGCGAAGGCGAACAGGCTGATGAAATATTGGCTGAACGTTTCAATGTTTCGCGCTCCCAGATTGTGGCCATGGTCCGACGACTCGAGGTGCGTGACGTGTCGTTGGACGCAAAGATCTTCGATGATGCAGTTACGAGTCTGGTAGACACTCTGGCCTCTTCGGATTGCAACCAAGAAGAGCGCTATTCAAATTCACAAGACAGCGACCGAGCATACGATGTTGTACACAGTGCGTTAGCGATGCTCGACAAGCGAGAACGCTACATTGTTGAGCATCGACTCATGGCCGATACTGAAGAAGAAGTTTCGTTGGCAGAAATGGGTCGCAGACTTGGTGTATCGAGGGAACGTGCACGACAACTGGAAGCCAGAGCAAAGCGAAAACTGAAGCAGCGGATATTCGAGCTGACAGGTAACACTTCTCTGCGTGGCTTGTCATTGGAGTTCGCTGCGTAGCCAGCGGGCCTCCTGATTCGAAATTTACGGCGTGCTGGCCCCACAATCACGGCTGGGAAAACATTCCAGAACGTGTCATGGTTTCGTGGTTCATGGTGAAACAGGCGATCGCGAAATCGAAAGATTTGGAGGAAAGTCCGGGCTCCACAGGGCAAGGCGCCGGGTAACTCCCGGTGAAGGTAACTTCAAGGAAAGTGCAACAGAGAACAGACCGCCTGACCGAGCTTGCTCTGTCAGGTAAGGGTGAAACGGTGGGGTAAGAGCCCACCGCGCTTTCGGTAACGGAAGTGGCATGGCAGACCCCGTCTGGAGCAAGGCCGCGTATAGGGATGCTAAGGACTGCCCATCCGTTATCCCGGGGTAGGCTGCTAGAAACCAGCGGTAACGCTGGTTCAAGAGGAATGACCGCCGTTTGAAGGGCTGCACTCGTAGTCCTCATTCACAGAACCCGGCTTATGAGTCACCGTGAATCGCCGCTGCTTCGACTTGTTCGGAGCGGCGGCTTTTATTTGCGTGAATCAACAGAAGTGGACTGCCACACCTGCAACTTCATTGTGCCGCAAAGACAAAAGGAACGTTCACCGTCGTCGGTCCCGAAGACGGCGGGAAGGTCCAGTTTCTGACGCGACTCTCGATACAGTTAGCTAAACCGCGATAACCTCGTGGATCCCCACTGCTCGATACGCCGCTCACGTTTCCGCTTGGGGCAATATCTATTTTCACCGACACACGTGCAACCGTGGGAGCGTCCGTTGCTCTCGAGTCAAGGGCGGGTTGCCAACAACTGCGACGAACGCTCGGCGTATACCGACTGACATTCTTCGACAGCGTTGCCGAGTCCAACGACTGTCCACTGGAAGCGGCCTGAGTGGCGCCAGACTCAGACGGCCCATGCTGCGTCCCTAGCGCGCGCAACCCTGACAGCCCCTTGAGCCCCCCAGCCTGCGTTGCCGCATTGGTTGCGTTCTCTCCGGTGGGTTTCACTTCGTTGGTCGCAACTTTGCGGGGCGTTCCTCTAATTTGATCGGCGCTTGCAACGACCGGAAGATCCTCGGGCAGGGCCGAGGTTAAGGGAGCAGCACTGGCTGGAACACGTGTTGAATGCTCAACCTCGACATACTTAATTTCTGGAGCCGCCGGCGCTTGCTTGAAGAACACGAAACCCATCGCGAGCCCCAGCGCGAGCGCTCCAGCAACGGCAACCCAAGCACCATTGCGGCTTCGGTGCACAGACTTGCCGGTCGCAGCCGCAATCTCCTCAGCGCTCAGCTGTGGCGACACTACAGATACGAAAGCGGGCCCCCCTGCTTGCTGCGGCATGGCGTTGCCATTCGAGCCACCCACCAAAACATTCGCACCGACTGCGACAGCCGGCGCACCAGTTGCTGCGGCGATGTTCGTTGCCCTAACCTCGCGCGTAAAAACCGGCGACTGATTGGGTTGTGTACTCGAGATGGCTTCTTCAACGACTGCCAACAGTTCTGGAAAACTGCGAAGAGGCTTCCAGTCTTCGAAGCCATCGCGCCAGACTAGCGAATCAATCGTGACCTGACCTTGTGTGGCCCGCACCCGAAGTTCACTCAACGGTATTGGCCCCACCGGAGAATCGTTAACGCCTACGTACCACTCGTCGCCTAGATACTGCTCGCCAACTGTACGGGTAGAAGCCTCGACCGCGGACGAAAATGCCTCTGCCAATGCTTCACCGCTCTTGCGAAGAGCACCGGTTGCAGAAGAAGCCAAGACCGTATCGCTTGCGCCCGCCAACGCACTCGTCCGCGCGCTGGATTCAGTTATGCTGCTTGTCGCCTCGCCCCCAATGACTGCCGTCTCCGTGGCAACATCGTCACTCTTCCCCGGAGGCACCAGTGGAGATACGCCATTGGGCCTTGCCCCTAATGGAGCCCCCACACCAAACTTGCCCGCCGCGCGCGGCTCCGGCCTTGTTCGCGCCGGCGGCGCAATTGCGCCTGATACAGCAGGTGCTTTGGCGGTAAAACGAGATCCAATTGGCGAAAGCGGCCTAACAGCTGCCCCTTTCGAAAGTGCCGTTCCGCCCGGTTTGGCCGTCAGTGACGCGGCCGGCGTGCCAACTGCTGATTCTCGTTTGGCAGACACCTTCGCGTTGAATTGCCCGGCCCCACTGCCCGGCTGCCTTGGCCGAAGTTCGCCGCTGTCTGACGGCCCAAGCAACGCCGCTCCCAACTGTGAAGGCGAGGCAACCGGAGGCAAAACTGAGCCAGTGGAGACACCAACAACTGATTCCAAAATTTCGATGAGATGTCCGCATTGGCGGCATTTCATCCTCACCGATCGCCCGATGACCTTCTCGTCAGCGATTTGGTACTTTGCTTTGCAACTAGGACAAAGAAACTTCATTCCGACGCAACCACGGTCCGGTAAAGCGCTTGGGTCCGCGCATACTCTCAAACCCTAGCGACATTCACAACAGGTTCAGTAAGTGCTTCTTAATGCTTTGCCGGGTATCGTCGTCGGGCGCCAGCCCGAGAGCTCGCTCCCATGCTTCCGAAGCCTTATGCCGAAAACCGGCCTTCTGGTAGAGAATGGCGAGATTCTTGGCCGCAGCGAAGTGTTTGGAGTTCAGCTCCATGGCTCGCTCAAGTTCACCGATCGCTTCATAGACTTGGCCTTTTTTCCCGTACAGTAGTCCAAGATGAAAATGCAGACGGTAGGCCAGCGGATCTGTGTTGGTTCCCTGCTTCAGGTGGGCAATAGCATCGTCTAGGCGACCGGCCTTGTACGCTTCAATGCCCTTGGTCAGCTCTTGCTCAGCTTCTTTGGATACGTCGTGTTCGGCTGGGCTCGCGCCCGCGTGTCTGATGCCCGCCAGCACCGTGTCCACTGCCCGCAGCAGTTCATCGATGCGAAACGGCTTCTCAAAGAAGTAATCGACACCACATTCCTGCTTTAGGTCCTCAGCAAAACGCCAACCTCGATAAATCGCACTAATCATGATGATCGGCATCTTTGCGAAGCGCTCGCTCTTCTTGATCCGTCGCGCAATGTCGAAGCCGTGAATTTCAGGCAACATAGCGTCGAGCACGATCAATTGAGGGCTTTTCTCTTTGAGCAAGCGCAAAGCCGTGTTGCCACGGTCAGCCTCGATCACATTTAGACCACGACTGACGAGCAAGCGCACAACCATCTTTCGAATATCGGGATCGTCATCAACCACAAGTGCCGTTTCGGCGCCGCTAGCGCCGGCTGGCTCGATCGAACCCAGTGGCAACTCGGTAACCACGCTGACGTCATGCGACAGGTTGCCGAACTCTTCCTCCGCAATTTCTTGCTGGGAACTTCGACGCACGGCGTCGCCCACTACGAGAACCTTCGGTTCACTGGGTTCAGACTCGTCAACCAAGAATTCCGGCGGAATGGACACGAAGTCTTCCTTGCGGATCGCTGCCGAAGCCTGCGGTACGGAATTGTCGCGTGCCCCAGAAGGATCAATACCGAAGCGAGCAAGCGTCTCTGGTGGGCATCGTGGACCAACGTAGTACTCTTCACCGCGAGCTTTTTTGGCATATGCGGCCTGGATAGCCTTTGACAGCACGCCCTCGAGGGCCACGTAGCAGAAGACCCGCTTTCCAGTAACGAACTCGAGCTCCTCCACTACTTTCTTCTCGTTGGGATTACCCATAGCAACGAAGAGTCTTTCATCGCGCGTGAGCACGGGCAGGAGCAGGTGTTTCTCCGCTATCTCCTTTGGCAAGATTTCGAGATCTTCAAGCTTGATGCAGATCTGATTGAGGTCGATACCCGGTATTCCGAACTGCTCGCTCAAAGCCTTCAGTGCTTCAACGTCGTCAATGATGCCCTGATTGGTCAATCGTGAAGCCAATCGCCCTGACGCCGTCTTGTCCGTCAACGCCTGCTGCAGTTGTTCCGCGGATACGGCACGCTGCTCTAGCAGTATTCGACCGATCGGCTTCTTCTCATGCATCATCGAGATGCCCAGATTATTCCATGAAAGGCCGTAACCGTGGCTATTTATTCTGGCTCTGCCAGCGGGCAAGCATTTCGCTTGCCCAGGTCGCGTAGTTGCCCGTTAGAATGGCCTCGCGTGCCAGGTTCACGAGGTGCCCGTAGAAGTGCACATTGTGCAAGGTGAGCAAGCGCAGTGCGAGAATCTCGCGCGCAATGAACAGATGTCGCAAGTAGGACCGACTGAACCCTCCAGTGCAAGTGGGACAACTACATTGTTCGTCAAGTGGCCTTGGATCGTCCTTGTATTGAGCCTGTTTAATAACCAGCCGGCCTGAGCCAATAAACGCTTGACCGTTTCTTGCGTTTCTCGTGGGCAGAACGCAGTCGAACATGTCCACCCCCTGAGCAATCGCACGCACTAGGTCACTGGGTGTACCTACACCCATCAAATAGCGGGGCCTTGTTTCGTCGACCGTTGGCAGCAGTTGTTCGAGCAATCCGTGCATGGTCTCGGTGGACTCCCCAACACTAAACCCACCCAGCGCCAAACCATCTACCGGAAGCTCGGCAAGCTCAGCAGCATGGCGTTGTCTCAACGACAGATTCGTACCACCCTGCACGATTGCAAACAGCGCTTGCTCCGATTTGCGCACCGCCAGGCAACGCTCTGCCCACCGGGTAGTACGCTCGACTGCTGACTTTAGCGTTTCGATACTCGCTTGCGAATCTGGGCAAACATCGAGTTGCATGGCGATATCTGAGTCAAGCAGGCCTTGAATTCGCATCGATTCTTCAGGCGAGAGCAAGTGTCGCGAACCGTCTAAATGCGATTGGAAGGCAAACCCCTCTTCAGTCACTTTGCTGAGAGCTGCCAGAGAGAATGCCTGAAAACCTCCCGAATCCGTTGCAATTGCGAGTGGCCAACGACTGAATTCATGAAGCCCGCCTTGCGCAGAAACCACTTCCGGTGTTGGGCGCAACCAAAGGTGGTACGTGTTCATGATAATCATGCGCGCACCCGAGGCTTCGATCTCGGCGGGGGTCAGCGCCTTGACTGTCGCCTGCGTACCGACCGGCATGAATAGCGGAGTTGCTACGTCGCACCGACGCAGGTGCAAGTAGCCCGCCCGGGCCCGACCGCAACGCCCCCGCACCTCGAATTCAAGGGGCTTATGCGTGCTACTTAGAGTCGGTTGGGGATCCACGTTGCGTCTCCATAGGACAAGAATCGGTATCCGCGACCAAGGGCAGTCTTGTATGCTTCGAGAATACGGTCGAGGCCAACGAAGGCCCCAACTAGCGCGAGCAAGGTACTCTTCGGCATGTGGAAATTCGTTAACAAGCTGTCCACGATTTCGAACTTGTAACCAGGTTGAATGAGCAACCTCGTCGTCTGACTCTGTGGAACAACCAAACCGGGCCGCGCGGGATCCTTGGCACTTTCAAGAGCTCGCACAACCGTAGTGCCAATCGCAATGACAGGCGACTGTCGCCTGCGAGCAGCCTCGATCTGCGCGGCCAATTGCGAACTGACAACGTAGGATTCCTCGTGCATCGGGTGCGTATCCAAGTCAGACACCACCACAGGTCGGAAAGTACCGATCCCCACATGCAAAGTAATGCTCTCGACTCGAATTTCGCGATCCGCGAGGGACTGAAGAATACTTTGACTCAAGTGCAGGCCAGCTGTCGGAGCCGCAACGGAGCCGGTATGGTCCGCAAATATGGTCTGGTACCTTTCGGTATCAATTGGCTCATCGGGACGCCCCAAATAGGGAGGAATCGGCACGTGCCCAACATCGTTAATGGCGCCCCGTATTGGCGAGTCTGATTCAAGACGAACCCGGAGTTCGCCATCTGGATTTTGAAACTCGACAGTCGCTAGAAGCGAAGGAAATTCAATAACGGTGCCCACCCTTAGGGGCTTGCTAGCTCTCCCAAGAGCGGTCCAACATTGACTTGTCTCACGACCCGTGTCGGGTTCGACGGGTGCGAGGAGCAACAACTCGACGCGCCCCCCAGTGGGGCGACGACTGCCTAACAGTCGAGCTCTTAACACTCGAGTATCGTTGACGACTACCAAGGCCCCGGCCGGGACTTGGTTTGGCCAATCGAGGATGGTCGAATCAACGAACTCGTCATGCCGGACCACCAGCATCCGCGCTCCGTCGCGATCAGCCACCGGATACTTAGCTATGCGATCGTGCGGCAAGTCATAGGCCAAAAGATCTGTTCGCAAAATTGCCTCGGGCCCACGTGCCTAGCATGAACAGGCAAGAAATCACTTCTTCAGCGGGCGCGCGTCACGAGCTCAGCCTTTCGCATCGTAGGTGATGCTTAGCCTGGTCATCTTTCTCCACAGCGTCGTCGGACTTATGTTGAGCGTTTCTGCGGCTCTTTCTCGATTTCCGTCACTTGAGCGCAGGGCCGATTCTACTGCTTCGCGTTCTGCATCGTCCACGATATCGGCAAGGGTCTTACCCATCGCACGAGGCGCACGTTTCGGTGCCTGCGGCAGCACATCATCATTGGTGATGACGCCTCCTGAAGACAGCGCCACGGCTTGCTCAACCATATTTTCGAGCTCACGCACGTTTCCTGGGTAGTCATAAGTCGTCATGAGGTCGATCACTCCCTCACCAAAGGTCGTGCGCACTGCCATCTTGCGATTGTATTTGTCCAAGAAGAAATCCGCCAGAAGCGGGACGTCTTCACGACGATCACGTAGTGGCGGCAGATGGAAGCGAGCAACATTGAGTCTGTAGAAAAGATCCTGGCGGAAGCGCCGTTCCTCCACCGCTAGCCCCAGATCTACATTCGTGGCTGCGATCACTCGTATATCGATGCTGATCGGCCGATTCTCCCCGATTCTTCGAATCTCGCCCTCTTGAATCGCCCGCAACAACTTGGCCTGAAAACTGAGGGTGGTCTCCGCAATTTCATCGAAGAAGAACGTACCACCATCGGCCTCTTCAAACAGCCCTTTCCGCGCTGAAACGGCACCCGTAAAAGCCCCTCGCGCGTGACCGAACAATTCACTTTCGAGTAGGGTCTCGGTGATAGCTGCGCAATTAACGGTGACGAAAGGGCGTTCGGAACGCTTGCTGTTCGCGTGTACGGCCCGCGCAACGAGTTCTTTGCCCGTTCCACTTTCGCCTGTAATAAGGACAATCGCATCGGTGGGAGCAATCTTCACCACGCGAGACATAACGTCTCTGATTGAGTGAGAGCGACCGATGATTTTTTCGAAGTGATACTTCTCCTTAAACTCCTGTGCAAACAGCTGAACTTGGCCATGGAGTTTCCGGCTTTCGACGGCTTTCGCGACCCTTACCATCAGCTCTTCTTCAGCGAATGGCTTTTGGATGTAGTCGTAGGCGCCAAGACGCATGGCTTCAACTGCGCTCTCGATAGTGCCGTAGGCGGTCATGACGATGACCTCCGTCATCGGCTGGGCCGCCTTGATGAATCGCAGCACATCGATCCCGTCAATATCGCCCATGCGAAGATCCGTGATGACTACGTCGTAAGCGCCAGCGGCCCCCAACTCCTTGCCCTGTTCACCGTTGGCGGCCTCGTCAACGTCGAAACCGTTGCCTCGAAGCATCATGGCCAGTGTCGTGCGCATGTTGCGCTGATCATCGACGACAAGTACTTTTCCCATTACTTCAGACCAAGGTTTTGCTCGGTTCTCTATCTTTTTAGTGCTTGCTGGGGGTCGATCATTGCTCCGCACTTCCCCCTTGTCATCACTTCTCGCCGGCGACTCTTTGGTTTGCATGTGTCTTGACCCCCTGACCCGCTGGCATTGCCTAAGTGATTGCCACTTCCTCTAACAAAAGCTTGGACTGCGTTGAAGCATTGATACCGTATTTTCCCCATGTCGGCCAGCCATCTCGGTCTTTTCCTTTCAAGGTGCATACCCCGAAACCTCGGCACCTGCCCTACCCCAATGGTTGACAGGTCAATTCAAGATGATAACGGTGCAGCTCAACAACGAACACGCGTAGATGCGACTGGGAAGGTGAGCATTGTCAGAACTTCAAGAACGCCTTGGTGTAGGTGAAATGAGGGGAAAGGTCATCGATGACGCGTGTCGCGTACTCGATGAAGAAGTGGCGGACAAGTCAGGCCTTGGAGGAATTGCGGTAAAGGCCGCGTATGCGCTCGTTAAGGGCATCAAGCCGGGCTTCATTCGGCAGGCCGTGGACCATCTACTCAATGAATTTCTCGACGCCACGGATCCTTTCGTCACTGAAGCTAAGTCTAAGAACATGAAACCCGGAGCGCTAATTCTGTCGGATCGTTCGCGGATGGCCAACGCCCTACTAGCGGTCACTGATAAACGTCTCGAAGGTGCTGAGAGTGGCGCGGTTCGAAAGACCTATGAAAAGCTCAGGCCCGCAGCACAGAAACACGTTGAGGCGGCAGCACCTCGAATTGCTGGGTTGCTCGACAAGTTCACGGCCTAGTCTGGTCCTGAATTGCTTGGTTGTACGCTCACTTACCGCTACGCGACCTCTGCTCGGCAAGCGGGGAATTGCGCGTCGTGATTCTCGCGCGGGCTTGCGAAACTAAGTCGACTGCACAACGTTTGTTTCCGTATGTTGTGCAGTTCGTCCGAAGGGCCCAGTGCTTCAAAGGTCGCCGACTGGCCTTTATATCTGACACAGAGAAAGACCGTGTTGGACGGCGGCACACCCGCAGGCAATTCCACGAGGAGCATGGTTTGCGTTGACTAGCGAGTTGCAAGAAGAGATCACTCAGTCTAATCACGGGCCGGATGTAATGGTTATTGGTAGTGCCGTCGTTCGCTTCGCGGGTGATTCGGGTGATGGCGTACAACTGACGGGACAGCGGTTCACTAACGCCACGGTTCTGGCGGGCAGCGACGTGGCAATCGTCCCTGATTTTCCTGCTGAGATTCGGGCCCCAGCCGGGACGACGTACGGTGTATCAGGGTACCAAATACAGTTTGCCTCCAAAGACATCTTTACACCCGGTGACAATCTGGATGTCCTAGTAGCGCTGAATGCGGCGGCACTCAAAACAAACCTTTCCGACTTGAAACCGGGTGCTTTGCTCATTGTCGACTCGGATTGCATGGGCCCGAGCCAACTCAAGAAGGCCGGCTACCAGTCGGATCCTCTGGTGGACGGCAGCCTGTCGGCGTTTCATTTGGCCGCCATAGACATCTCGACACAGACCCGCAAGGCCGTGGCCGATGTCGGTCTTTCAAACAAGGAAGCGGGCCGCTGCAAGAACTTCTGGACGTTGGGACTGGTCTTCTCCATCTACGATCGACAGCTGGATTCCACGGTCGCGTCCATTAATGAGCAATTCAAGAAGCGACCGGAGCTCGCAAAAGCGAACGCAATCGCGCTTAAGGCCGGCCACGCCTACGGCACGGCGAGCGAGCTATTTCACCAACGCTATCGTGTTGCACAGGCTCCGAGAAGTCCCGGCTATTACAAGAACATCGACGGTAATACGGCGATGGCGCATGGGCTAATTGCCGGTGCTTTGGCCGCCAAGCGACGGCTGGTCTTGGGTGCATATCCAATCACTCCAGCCAGTGCCATTCTTCACGAAGTCAGCAAGCACCGCCATTTGGGCGTCACCACGATTCAGGCCGAAGACGAGATTGCGGCCGCTTGCCTCGCTGTTGGAAGCGCATTCGCCGGCGCGGTGGGTGCGTGCTGCACTAGCGGACCTGGGATGGCGCTCAAGACAGAGGCAATTGGGTTGGCGATCGCTACCGAATTGCCGATGATTGTCATTGATGTTCAGCGTGCAGGGCCAAGCACGGGAATGCCGACCAAGACAGAGCAGTCTGATCTGTATCTAGCCATGCATGGAAGAAACGGTGAAGCTCCCGTTTGCGTGCTGGCACCCGCAACTCCAGCGGAATGCTTCAACGCGGCATACGACGCGGTCCGCCTTGCGATTCGATACATGACTCCCGTCATCGTGCTAAGCGACGCCTATCTAGCTAACGGAGCTGAACCATGGCTCATACCCGAGGTCTCTGAGCTCAGAGCATTCGAACAGCCTCCGCTCCCTGCGCCCTCCGAGTTCAAGACCATGGCACGCAATGACGTAACCCTGGCACGGGCATGGGCAGCTCCTGGCACACCTGGGTATGAACACCGCATTGGTGGACTTGAGAAAGACTACGCGTCGGGACAGATTTCGTCAGATCCTGCCAACCACCAGAAAATGATTCTAACGCGCGCCGAGAAAGTTCAGCGCATCGCAAACGATTTGCCGGAATGCGCCGTGGAAGTGGGGGCAACGACCGGCAAGCTTCTGTTGGTCGGCTGGGGCTCTACTTACGGTGCGATACGAGAAGCCGTGGAACACGTCCGGAGTACCGGATGCGCGGTGAGCCACTTGCACCTCCGATCGCTGCATCCGTTTC
>CAZCNI010000024.1:5751-11368 GCA_964499765.1 uncultured Polyangiaceae bacterium | reverse complement strand
GAGTACAGACCGCGGCCCAACCACTTACCCTGCGGATCGAGAACGTCCACGACGTCACCCGGTGCAGCCCCGCCCTGAACGCGCTCCACGGCCTGCGCGTAGACCCAAGGGTGACCAGCCCAAATAGGCCTGACATGTCCGGCTTTGATTGTTACCTGAGCCACGGCCGCAGCCGTACGGCCAGCACCGAATCTGCGCAAACTCAACCTGTGCCCAATGGGGTTGCGCTATCGTTGCAAAGCAATTCGGCCAAAGCAGTGCTAGAACCTGGGCGGAGATTTTGGCAATGCAACTGCTGAGGAGCCCACTATTGTTGTGCGCTGGGTTGCTATTAGCGCCCGCTATCGCGGCGGCCCAACCCGAATGCCCTCCGGGCGACTGGTTCTGTGAAGCTTCCCCTCCCCCTGCACCCGCCCCCCAACCTTCCGCGCCTCCGCCAGAGGCCACCCCCGGGAGACCACGTGGGCCTCACATGGATTTTGCGACGTCCCCGCCTTCGCCCCCGGCCCATCCGCCTCCGCCTCCCCCGGAGGAACGGGCTCCAGTTCGGCCCTGGGCCCTGCGCACGCAATTTCTCTTCCCGGTGGTCGGCTCAGGTGCCGCCTCGAACTATTTTATGGGCGGAGTCGGCCTCGGCGGGCGAGCGCGCCCAGACCCGGCAGTTGCGGTGGATCTCACGCTCGATAGCCTGACAGGGATCGACTACGTCGGACATCAACGCGATGAGTTGGGAGTCAATTTAGCAACATCGGTTTTCTTCAATCCGCACGATCCGGTGCAAGCCTTCTTTACAGCAGGCATTAGCTGGAGCCGCGCCAATGTATCGTACGGCAGCGGCGCGATGAAGATCGACAACACGTATCATTACTTCGGAATGTTCGCGGGTCTCGGCGTCGAGTGGCGAGTCAAGTCTCACTTCAGTCTCGATGTCGCCTTCTTGGGTTTGCTTCGCAATCGCACTGATTCGGATGCTGACAACCATCCCGAGTTTGTCGATCCCAGTACCAAACTTGCGACGAACACCTCAGGTGCTGGTCTCGTGCGCTTTGGCTTGATTTATTATTTCTAACCAAAGCCATTCATATCAAGGGTCAGCTGCATTCACCTAACCATCCGGACGCGCCGGTGGCGGATATGAACAGAGCACGTTCACTTGTTGTTGTTTCTTTGCTGAGTTCGGTCGCGCACCCGCAGAGCGATAAATCCCTTCAAATTGACTGCAATTCGCGCTTGATGGGCGGAACCTACGGTTAACTATTGTATCGTTAACGACGAAACCCCGACCTCTTGGGAGTATCGGGGTTCGACGACAAGACACTGGCTGGCGCACCAACGCGCCAACCTGTCCGTGACTGCGAATTAGTTCACTAGATCCTTGAGCGCCTTGAGGGGCGTGGAGCGGATCTTGCGGCTTGCGGGCTTCGCAGGAATGGTAATAGGTTCCTTGGTGAACGGATTGATGCCCTGACGTTCTTTCGTCGCTGGCTTCTTAACTACGCGCAGCTTGACGAGACCCGGAACAACGAACTCGCCCGGGCCACGATTCGAAAGTTGCTTCTTGATGAGCTCGCTGATTGCGTCGAATACGCGATTGACACTCTTCTTGTCGAGATCCGCAGCGTTTGCGAGTTCCGCGATTACCTGAGCTTTCGTGAGCCTTTTGCCTGCCATGCGCTTCCTCCTGTGGTGATTTGCAATGAATCCATGCCGGATACGTGATGAGTCCAATGACCCTGTGGTACGCCAGCGGTCAAAACGAGCCGTTTGGCGATCCATTCGAAGACACTGAGACGGATAACAAGGGATTTTCTGCCTTTCAAGCACAAAGAGCAAAATAACTTCCACCATTTGCGCAAGTTTCCCGGGTAGTGCCCGCTATCGATTCCATTTCAGCTCGTTCCATGGGCGTTGCGACGGCCTTGGGGGTACCAGTTACCAGGAAACACCTCAGATTCATGGTCGCTAGAACATCAATAACCACGCGCACTTGCACAACGAGAAGCGATCCAATTAAGCAAGTCCGACCCACGAATCGAATGGTGGCTGCACGGGTGCTCGCCGCTGTGCAGGGATGGCTCGATTGGCGACGTTCCTGCCCCATGCAGGCCACGTCGATTTCTGGGGAAATCGTCTACTTTCAGCGACCTGAAAGGCCCTTGCGGGCACGCCGGAGCCCCTTGACAGCGTGACGCGGTTTTGCATGGGGCAAGCCTTCCATCGCCGCCTCGGGCAAGGCCGCAACACGCACCAAGCGGGCTGTCCACGCAACCATTCGCTTTTTTTGAGCGGCCGTCACGTGATCGAATCCCATCAAATGCAAAATTCCGTGCGCCAGTAGCCACCGAATCTCGGCCAGCAGCGGACGATGCCGACTCGTTGCTTGGCGGGCAGCGGTGTCCAGCGAAATGACGATATCACCGAGCAAGTTTGGCGCATTGAAGGGCTGAGCAGCAACGTCCCACTCGACACCGAATGACAAAACGTCTGTCGGTCGGTCTTTGCTGCGGTGCTCGCGATTGAGTTCTTGAATGTGCTTGTCACTGGTCAACAGCACGCTCAGCTCTGCATCGTGCAAGTCGAGTGACTCAAGCATGGCATCCGCTAGCATCCGTATGTGCTTGACTGCAATCGCGGGTGACCCGGGCGCTTTTCGCCTCACCTGTGTCGGCATACGCGCGAAGCTATCGCATCCAGCGCACTAGCGCCGGCAGATCTTTGCGGCCGGCCTTATCGCACTTGCGTCCATTGGAACCTCGGGTCACGGTCTCGGCGCAGGCAGGCACGTTTCATCGGGCCGCGCCCAGTTCCGAACGAGGTCAGACTCCATTGAATTCACACGCGAGCGGGCGCTCGAAATCACATGGCAGCCGCAGCGAGGCGCCAGCAGCCGCCGGCAATCATCCACCACTACCCTACTTTGCCACGGCAGCAAAAGGCACTGAGGGCTTGCTGCGTGACGAACTGCGCGGTCTCGGCATTCGACCGCTGCATGGAGACCGGGGCGGGGTGCACTTCGGTGGCGACCTTGCCGCAGCCTTTCGCGTATGTTTGCAGAGTCGGGTTGCCATTCGTGTCCTCGAGCTGCGCGGCTCGGCGACGGTTCGTGATGCCGACGAGCTGTACCAATTCGTTCGGAGCGTATCGCTCGATGATGTTTTAACGCCACTGCTCAGTCTGGCAGTCTCCGCCAGCGTTCGCTCAAGTCAACTGACGCACTCACAATTCGTGGCTCAGCGGGTCAAAGATGCCGTCGTCGATCGACAGCGTGACCAGGGCACCCGGCGCTCAAACGTAGATCTGAACAATCCGGACGTGCGCCTCTACCTGCACTTGGCCAAAGACATCGCCACGCTCTACGTGGATCTTGCGGGCGAGTCGTTACACCGGCGCGGCTACCGCCTGCATGAGTCAGCCGCCCCGCTCAAAGAATCGCTGGCAGCAGCGCTGCTATTTTGGTCGAGCTGGGACCGAGAATCACCGTTGATCGATCCATGCTGCGGGTCAGGCACGATCGCCATGGAAGCTGCTATGATGGCGGCCCATTGGGCACCCGGGCTGCAACGCACCTCGTTTAGTTTGGAGCACCATGTTCGCATCAATGACACTTGGCGCGAGCAGTTTGCCGAACAACGAGCCCTAGCGAGCGATGCGATTGACCGCCAACGCGCGGAACTCGTGAGCGGCAGCGACATTGATGTCAATGCCGTGAGCTCGGCGCAAGACGTGGCTCAGGAACTCGGCCTGCCGCTGCGCTTTTCGCGGCGTGACATACTCAATCTGACACCGCCCGCGTCCGCTGCGACCCTGGTTACCAACCCACCTTACGGGATCCGCTTGCAGGGCGGAGAGTCATTGGTGCGCCGCATGGCTGAGAGCCTCAAGCACTTCGCTGCCTGCAAGCTCGTTGTCCTGTCACCCGATCCGACTTGGCGCACGGCGCTCGGCAAGGTGCCGCATCGGGAACACACTCTTTTCAATGGCGACATCGAGTGTCGAGTCTATGGATGGGCATTGTGATGGCCACATTCGCGACTCCAACTTGGCCTGCCGTGAAGAGTTGGAAGAAAAGCCGGCGGTGGTTGCACCTACCGCTGGAGTCTCGGGTCGACCCATAACTAGCAAGGCTGAGCCTCCAAAATCGGCCGCAGGATTCGACTTTGGCTCAGATCCAGCCAAAGTCCGTAAGGATTGTGAGGTCGCAGGCTACACGTGGACAGCACCCAGTGAGAAGACGGGTGTCTGTTCTGGCCCGGCGACAGACGTGGGATTTGCTGCCTCAGTGCGCGTTGATTTCTGCGACGGCAAGAGTTGTCGAGTCACGCTAGTGCACCGTCCTGAGTCTCGGTGGGCTGCGATCTTTACCGATCTGCGCGAGAGTCTGACGAAGAAGTACGGAGAACCCAGACTCCTCTCCGGATCTGTGCCTGAAGAATGCCGCGAGACGGCGAAATTCATGGAGTGTTTGGAGGATGGGTCGCTGCGGATGCAATTCGCTTGGTCCTGGTCCACGAGAGAGCACATCGATCTGTCGCTAGGAAAACCGGCAAAGGGTACCGGGCCCGTCGCCATTCGCATTAGGTACGATCACCCCACTGACACCGTGCACTCGAACGTGGACGCACTGTAAATCACTGTAAACAAGGTGCGGCAACGGGGCTTCGCTAAGTTCCCGAGCCTACTCTGAGGCCTAGTTCGGCTGCAGTTTCTACGGGCGCCAACAAATTGCGCCCCCAGTAATCGGCCGATTGCTTCAGTTCACAGAAAGTGCTCCAGAACGGTTTCCAAACCTCGGAACCCGGACTACCTTCCGTGCAGCTTGGCAAGACCATCCCGCCCACCCGGTTTCGACATGACGTATCGGCCAACGGCGCGCGTATTTCTTGCGCCTTGGCGATATCGCGTGCCGTCTTTGTTGTACTTTGCGCTGACCCTCGTGGTCGCCGCAGTCGTTCTGGTCGCCGAGAACAGCCCTTCGAACTCGCTGCTCTACGTTCAGTTGATTGAGCGTGGCTCGCGACGCCTCATCTCAGCGCGCACGTTCGCGATTCTGCTGCTCGCGAGCTCAGTCGCTTCAGTACTGCGTGCCAATATGCGCGGGGTCCGGATCAGGGGCGACGGCATTGAGTACCGCGACATCATATCGATGCTCATCCCAAAGCTGCGACGTTTCCGCTGGGCGCAAATGGATCGGATCACCCTGATGAAGACCGGTATCATCACGATCGATCTGTGGGATGGCGGTCACGCCATATTGCCCAAAGTCCAAGACTACGACTCCCTGGCGCGGACGCTGGAGCAGGTAGCCTTGGCGCGTGCAATTCCGCTGGTAGGTGGGTCTGGACTCGACGAGCTCCCAGACGAACAAGACCTGGCAGAGGACGCTGAAGCTTAGCAAGTCGGCAATGGCGTTTTCCCGCCACTCTGAATCGTGTAACGCGGCCCGTCTTCATTCCCAAACAGGCGCATGGTCCTTCGACCATTCCTCGGCGTCACAGGAAGATCGGAAGATCGGAAGATCTAATATATTGAGACAAAATCCTTCCGCCCTTCCGTCCTGTGCAAATCCAAAGACGTACATGAGACCGCTAGCGCGCGTTGAATCGAGGCGGTCGTTTCT
>CAZCNI010000024.1:0-5651 GCA_964499765.1 uncultured Polyangiaceae bacterium | reverse complement strand
ATCCAAAGACGTACATGAGACCGCTAGCGCGCGTTGAATCGAGGCGGTCGTTTCTTCCTGTGCAAATCCAAAGACGTACATGAGACCGCTAGCGCGCGTTGAATCGAGGCGGTCGTTTCTCTGCAAATGCGCGTAGCGCTTCTCGGCGGTCTTCGCTGATTAGGCATTGCTCGTAGGCATTGCGCTCGAGCCGTAGACCCTCATCGAGCGTCAAGCCAGACGCGCCACGCAAGGCCTTGAGGGCGGCGCGAGTGGCAATGGGAGCACCCTGGAGGATCGGCTCCAGCCAGCGGAGAGTGTCGGGCAGCACGGGAACGCCGGGATCCGTAATTCGATTGATCAGACCGTAGTTGAGTGCCTGCTCTGCGTTGATGCGCGTGCCCAGCAAGATCATTTCCGTAGCCCGCGCGGTTCCAATGAGACGCGGCAATCGTTGCGTGCCGCCAGCACCGGGAATGATGCCGAGCGTGGTCTCTGGCAGGGCAAACTCCGCGTGAGCGACTGCGACCCGCAAGTCGCACATCAGCGCCAGTTCGAGTCCGCCGCCGAAGGCGCTGCCATTCATGGCAGCGACAACAGGAACCGGACTCTGCCAGAGCCAGGCAAGACCCGCTTGGTATTTGTCGAGCATGCGCCGCACGTCGTCCTCGGAGAACTGCAGGCGTTCTTTCAGATCAGCACCGGCGCAGAACGCCTTGTCACCAAGCGCCGTCAGAATCACCGTGCGCAGGTCACTGCGCTGAGCGAGCGCAATGCCCACTTCAATCAATTCGTCGAGCATTGACTCGGAAAACGCATTGGCGCGCTCTGGCCGGCACAATGTTACAATGGCTACTGGCGGCTCAACGACGAGACGTATCAGCGCTGACACTAGGCCCTCCTTGTCTTCTTCTTTCGGCTTGCCGCAACCGGGGCAGGACGCTTGCTGGTTTTGCCCTTGGCCGCAGCTGGCTTGCGACGCGACGCTGCCTTAGTGGACACTGCAGGCCTGCGTGCTAGCGCTGCACGCTTGGCTCCGCGCTGCGGCGCGGGCTTGTTCGGCGGGGTCTCGCCGCGATTGGCTTCGACCCGTTCCACCCGGGCCCGCATCTCGTCGAACTTGCGCTGCAGACCCGTTACATCGTCACTGAGCCGGCGCACCGCGTCCGCGGCACCCGCACCCAGGGTGAGCAGCGATTCACGAATGACGCGAATCACACGGCCTTCTTGCTCCACGGTGAGCCGGCTTTCAAGTGCGGCAATTGCACGCGCATCGCCGAATTGCACCAGGGCTTGGGCGGCCTGGACCCTGATGTAAAACTCCTCGTCCTGCAACAATTCTTCTAGCATCTCGCGCACCGCGCGGGTCTCTCCGAGCTTGCCCAGTGCTGCAATCGCTGCTCGGCGCCCGCGCGACGGTTTGCCGTACTGCGCCGCATCACGGAGCCAATCGATTGCTGCAACGTCACGGAGCGAGGCCAGGCCTTCGCACGCCGCCGCTCGCACCATGTCAGCGTACGACTCTTGCGCGAGGCGGTCCTTCAAAACCTCGAGCGCGCCGGGTTGTCGAGTGCTGCCAATGGCACGACACGCCTGCGCCTGCACCGCGTAGCTTACGTCGTGCTGCGCCAGCGGCGCGAGCGCGGCAAAGGCCTGGGGTTTCTGGAATGACCCGAGTGCCGTTGCCACGGCACGTCGCACCTTCGGGTGTTCGGTATTGGCGGCTCGAATCAAGGCCTCGAGGCTCTCGGGTACGACGACATTTCCAAGGCAACGCGCGCACTCGGCACGCAGCATCCACGGCATCTGGTCATTATCAAGGCAGTCGCGCAGGGCTTTCACACTCGGCACGTCCGTTCGCTTGGCGAGCGCGCGGGCCGCCAACACGCGCGAGCGCAGGCTGCCTGATTTGGCCAGCGTGCCCCGCAATAGATCCGCCGGGAATTCGAGCTTTACCGAGACCGCAGCGCGGAACTCTGGATCCACGGCCACCCACTCGGGCTTATGTTCGAGACGCACGACGTGAGTCGCATACGCCTCCGTAGTAACCGTGTGCAGTCGCTCGAGTCGGTTTCCCGCCGAGTATTCGATTTCAAATTCCCACTCGACGGGAACCACGCCCTCGGGCAGCTTCTGTTGCGCGGTTACGGTCAGCACGCCGTCTTCGAACGTGGCCGTGACTTCGAGTTCCGGCTGCCCCGCTTGATAGACCCATTGATCAAAGAACCGATCCAAACTTCGACCGCTCACGCGCTCGAAAGTGCGTTTGAGGTCAGTGGTTTCAACCAGGCCATGCTGATGTTGCTCAAGGTAGGCGCGCAGGGCCTGGCGGAACGTCACATCGCCGAGGGTGCGACGTAGCATATGTAGAACCAGAGCACCCTTTTCGTACAAGTGCCGATCAAACAAATCGATCGGTGCTTGGTATTCGCGACAGACGATGGGTCGTGTGTAATGGCTCGCGGCCTCCCCGAGATACGACTCGAGCTCGGCTAGAATGCCCCAATCGTACTCGTCGCGACCGAGGCGATGCTCGCGCTCGACATGCTCGAAAAAGGTCGCAAACCCCTCGTTGAGCCAGGCTTCGGACCAGTCACGGCAGGTCACGTAGTCGCCAAACCACTGGTGAGCGAGTTCATGGGCCACCAGATCGACGCTGGTTATGTCGAGCGCGGCGCGTTCATCGAGTAGCGCATACTCGTAGAGCGTGGTGGCGGTAGTGTTCTCCATGCCGCCAAACGTGAAGTCATTGACGATGACCTGCGAATAGCTGGACCAGGGATACGCGACGCCGGTCACCTCACTGAAGTATTCGATGATCTGCGGCGTAGTGCCCAGACTGCGCCAGCCATCAGATTCACGTCCACGCGGCACGTAATAGCGGACGGGGACCTTACGACCGTCAGGCATCACTGCCGGGCGATCCTCGAGCACACTGAATTCACCCGCCACGAGCGTCATCAAATAACTTGGGTGCGGAGCATCAAAGGCGAAGTGAAACACCCTTTCATCGCTGGATTCTCCGGGTTCTTCGAGCAGCTGACCGTTGGAGAGGGCCACCCACCCTGCGGGCACGGTAACCCGCAATTCCGAAGTCATCTTGGCGTCGGGTGCGTCGTGGCAAGGAAACCAATAGCGAGCATCTTGATCTTGGCACTGGGACCAAACCTGCCGCGGTCGCTGCGGCACTTGGGCATCAGGTCCAAGGAAGTAAAGGCCGCGGCGTGGAGTCACCGCATACTCGACCTGGACCATGCCGTCGGCAACGTCTAGCGGCACCTGCACGTGCAGCTGATCGCCGTCGTAGCGCCAAGGCACTTCGCGCATCTCGTCGGCGGACGCCAGTACCACGGCGTCGATCTCGAAACCCACGGCATCGAGGGTCAACGTTTGCGCCTCGCGTGCAACGCGCTGGAATTCGATGCTCGCCGAGCCCTTGATGCGCTTCTCATCGACCAGCAGATCGAGATCGAGCGCCAGGTGACGAATCTCGAACAGGCGCGAGCGCGGGTATTGGCGGGTGGTGCCGGCCAGAACGAAGCGAGATTGACCGGGTGTGACCCCGCAACAAGAATGAACAATTGTACTTGCCACGCTACCTCGATACCCGTAACGAGCCCAATCTGCAAGCAATGGACGCAGCGTGCTGGTAAAGTGCCGCAGCAATATTATGATGCCTTGGTGTCAATCACTGTATCTGGAGAGGTCGAACGGATTACGTTCGAGAACGAGACGACCGGATACCGCGTGCTCAAGTTGGGGCATGTGTCGGGTGACATCAAGGTCACGGACCGACTCGCGGTGGTCGGAGTCGTGCCCAATGTGGGCGTTGGCACGCGGGTGCGCGTAACAGGTCAGTTGATTCAAGACGCCCGCCACGGCGAGCAACTGAAGGTGGAAAGCCTGGTCGTGCTCGATCCGCAAACCGTGGAGGGCATCGAACGGCACTTGGCATCGGGCGTCCTGCCCGGCATTGGACCGGCGTTCGCGCACAAGATCGTGGCGAGCTTCGGGACTGACACTCTTTCTGTGCTCGACAACTCGCCGGAAAAGCTCGCCGGCGTCCCGGGCCTTGGGCTGCGCAAGGTGGGAGAGATTCGCAAGGCCTGGGCTGAGCATCGAAACGAAGCCACGGTCATGGTGCTACTGCAGAGCCATGGCATGACCCCCGCACTAGCGCGCCGCGTCCTGAAACAATACGGCGAGCACGCGTCGCGCATCGTGCAGTCGTCGCCGTATCGGCTGGCAATGGATGTCTGGGGCGTAGGCTTCAAGACCGCAGATCGGATTGCGCAGACGTTTGGCGTTGCGCCCGATAACCCGGAACGCATCATGGCGGGCCTGCTGCACCAGCTGCGGGCCATCTGCGATGACGGCCATTGCTGGGTCGAAAAGTCGGCGCTGATTGATGCCACGCGAAACGCGCTCGATCTCGATGAAACGCTGGTCGCGGCGTCGCTCGATCAGCTGTGGGGTTCGTCACGGATTTCGGTCGCGGACGGTTTTGTCGCGCCAGCGCCACTGGATGCGGCAGAGCAACTGCTGGCAAAGAAGGTAGCGGTTTGCAGCCAGCATACCCGCATTATCAAGGGTGCCCACGAAGAAGCGATCGCGCAGTTCGAACGCGAACTCGGCATCGATCTCGCACCCGAGCAGCGAGCGGCGATTCTCGCAGTCACGCAGCATTCAGTGGTCGTGATTACGGGTGGCCCGGGCGTGGGCAAGACGACCATCGTGCGTGCAATAGTTCGCCTGTTCGAAAAGGCAAAGCTGAACCTAGCGCTGGCAGCCCCAACCGGGCGCGCGGCAAAGCGCCTGAGCGAAACCACTGGGCGCACCGCAAGCACACTGCACCGGCTGCTGGAATTCGATCCAAGAGGCGGCAGGTTCAAGCGCAATGCAGACGAGCCCCTCACCGCTGATGCAGTGCTCGTCGATGAGTTTTCGATGGTAGACTTGCAACTTGCCGCAGCACTGGTGAGCGCATTGCGCGACGATGCGCGCCTCATCGTGGTAGGCGACGCCGATCAATTACCCAGCGTGGGGCCGGGAGCAGTTCTGCGCGATCTGGTGGACGCTGGGACCGTGCCGGTGATGCGCCTGCTCAGCGTTTTTCGGCAAGACCAAGCGAGTTTCATCGTCAAGAATGCACACCGCATTCAAGGCGGGCTGCCGCCACAGTCTACGGCCATCGAACTGCCGCAGGCCGATTTCTTTGTGTTGGAGCGGCGCGATGCAGAGCGCGCAGCGGATGACATCGTCACCCTGGTCACCGAACGGATCCCCGCGCGGTTTTCGCTGGACCCGCGGCGCGAGATCCAAGTGCTCACGCCCATGCACCGAGGTCCGGTCGGCACGCAAGCGCTCAATCAACGACTGCAAGAAGCCCTGAACCCGTGCGGGCCAACGCTTTCCGTGCGCGGGCAATTATTTCGCGTGGGCGACAAGGTGATGCAGACGCACAACGACTACGACAAGGAAGTCTTCAACGGAGACATCGGCAGCATCGAGACCCTGTCCGAGCTCACTCGCCTGGTCACGGTAAACTTCGATGACCGCAGTGTGACATTCGAAAGCGACGAGTTAGACAGCTTGGTTTTGGCCTACGCCACCAGCATTCACAAGAGTCAGGGCAGTGAATACCCGGCGGTTGTCATTCCGCTGCTGACTTC
>CAZCNI010000023.1:0-11599 GCA_964499765.1 uncultured Polyangiaceae bacterium | reverse complement strand
GGAATCGTCGAGCGCCTGTTCTATTGCCTTGCGAATTCGGACCTCATCGTCAACGACCAATGATGTCCCCAATACGTGTGCACCGGCTTGCTGGGCCAACGCTGAGATAACGGGGGAGTTGGATTCAGCGATTGTTCCAGGCCGCGCCTCGGTGCCCGGTGCGCGCAGCTCGCTACCGGTGCAAAGCAGCGTGACTCGCGGCGCCTTTGCCACCAACAGTTCTGCGCGATCCAGAAAACTCACCAGCGCCAAAGTGCTGGGATACAGGCGCTGGCCTCGTTCGAGGGCCAAAGCCGATTCCGACAGATCTTCACCGCGTTGCCTTAAGTTCTGCCCAAGGACAACTCGCCGATCACCACAAATAGTCTGACCTTCGTGGACTACATGTTCTTGCATGACAACGGCATCAGCTCCTTCGGGCACGGCGGCTCCCGTGAAGATCCGCATTGCAGTTCCGCGCTGCAATCGCGTTGGCGCAGCCCCCGCGGGGGCCTCCCCCTCCACACGCAAACGGTAGGGCAACTGCAGCGTGTCTTCAAGACGAAGGGCATAACCATCCATGGCACTGGTATCGAACTCGGGGACGGCGCGCTGCGCATGGAGCGGTTCAGCCAGAACCCGGCCGAGCGCTTGACGCAGCGGCAATGATTCTTGGCCACAGATTGTGGCCATTTCCACGAAACGTTGCCTTGCCGATTCGAAATCAAGCATTTGTTCTGATAGCCTCCCAAGCGTCAGATAACACTAGCCTAACGAGACCCTGTAAACCAGCCATGACCGAAGGACGTCTGTTCGAATTCGATGCGATTGATGCGAATCTCAACCTGGTTCCGCTTGCAGCCCGGCGCCTGCTTGACGCATTGGGAGCGAAGTTGTCGCTCGAGGGCTGGCAGTCATTGCCGATCGGCGATCGACAGACACTTCTGCAATTGGGCTCTGCGGCGATCATCGACGAAGCGCGCGCTCGAGACGTGCTGACACGAGCCACGCCATTGCCGCGGACAACCGAACCTATCGGCGATCCCTCCGGGGATGAGGTGCCACCGCGTGTTGCTTCACTGCTCGGCACGCAGAGACCTCTGTCAGTTGCCGTATGGTCGAACCTGGAACCGTTCGAACGTTGGGTTCTCGACAAAGTAGCCCGAAGTAAGAATCCCGAAAGGCTGCCGCGCGCCTACGACGAGATCCTGAACAAGTCCCAGGGGCTCACACACCTGAACGCTCAGGGTGAAGCGCATATGGTCGATACCGCAACGAAGCCAGTTAGCGCGCGGCGGGCAATCGCTACCTCGACGGTGACGTTGTCCATTGCAGCCCATCGCGCCCTTATTGAGGGCAACGCGCGCAAAGGGGATGTTCTGGGCACGGCTCGCATCGCCGCCATCATGGCTGCCAAACATACGAGCCAGCTCATCCCCCTGTGCCACCCGATCCAATTGACGCATATTGCCGTGACGCTGGTTCCGTCCGGCACGGAACCGAAAGTGGACATTCGAGTCGAAGTAACGGCCGTTGATCGCACGGGAGTGGAGATGGAAGCCATGGTGGCCGTGTCGGTGGCAGCGCTCACCATCTACGACATGCTCAAAGCCGTGGATCGCGGCATCATAATCGGGCCGACGCGCCTGTTGGAGAAGAGTGGGGGAAGGAGCGGAGACTACCGCGCATGACGCCACTGGTTGCCATTAGAGACACACCGCTCGACAGTCTTGAAGTCGAGCGAGCCGTTGCGCACAGTGGAGCAGGTGCGGTGGTGAGTTTCGTAGGGCGCGTTCGGGACCACAACGACGGAATGCTTATCACGCGCCTCGAATACGAAGCATACCCTAGCATGGCCACGCAGGAGATGTTGCGCATTGTCGGCGACATCGAGCAGCGCCTGCCCGGCACGCGGCTCGCCGTACTGCATCGCATTGGCACGTTAGAAGTCGGTGACGCGGCCATCATTTGCGCTGCGAGTGCCGCGCATCGTTCAGACGCCTTTACTGCCTGTCGACTATTGATCGATGAAGTCAAAGCGAGTGTCCCCATCTGGAAGCGCGAACACGGCCCCGATGGGCCTTATTGGGTTGGGTGGGAAGACGCGCGTTGCACCAGTGATCACGGGTCGCATCACGAACACGGCCAGGACCATTGCCATCACCATCACGAAACCGAGACGGGGACAGCGGGATTACCCCTGATCGATTGGCGTGTGGTCTGTATCACCGTGAGCGATACACGCAGTCTTGCAACCGACGAGTCCGGTGCGGCTGCACAGCGGCTACTGGCGGCGGCGGGCGCTCGCGTCGAACGCCGATTGATTCACGACGATGCAACTGCAATTGCGCAAACCGTCACTCAATGCTTGGCGGTCGCGCCCCACTCAATCGTACTTACTGGAGGCACTGGAATTGGCCCAAGGGACGTGACCTGTGAGGCATTGTTCCCAATGTTCGAACGCCACCTCGATGGGTTTGGAGAAGCATTCCGACGCCTCTCGTTCGACACCATTGGCACCCGAGCCATCTTGTCACGCGCCCTTGCAGGAACAATTGGAGCAACCGTTGTGTTTGCGATCCCCGGAAGTCCTAAGGCCGTCACGCTGGCACTCGAAGAACTCATCATTCCGCTTCTGCCCCACGCCCGTGCAATGCTCGAGGGCGGTGGACACTAACCGCCAATAGTCTTCGCCCTCGCCTATGTCTCCCCTTGGCGAAAAGGCTTGCCCAGGTAGCTAACGCCGTCTGGAAGATCACTGGGCGCATCCCAATCCTCCAGTACTCCGGCCTTTGATGCGTCGATCGGCAAACGAACACAGGCTGCGCCGAGGAGCTCCAAAAGGCTTGTCAAGCGGCCTTGGCCTTGCTCCACCAAGCAATGCAAGCTGGGCAAGATCGCGCGTACTCGATAGCGCGCGCAGAGAGGCTCCCAATGTTCACGCTTGGGCACCAGGGCATCGGCCTTGGAATACTCACGGCGCAATCGCCGCAGCAGTGCTTCGTCAACACCGGGCATGTCACAAGCCACGGCCACCACGAATTCGAATTGTAAATTGGCGGCATACTCAGCCAAACCCAGCAACCCAGCTATCGGTCCTCGCCCCAGCAGTGGATCGCGCACGATCGGTATTCCAAGTCCGTAGTAGGCCTCATTGTTGCCCACCAGGACAATGTCGGGCAGCTCTGCAGCTACTAGGTTACCAACGAGACACTCCACTAGATTTTGCGCGCTCGCTGGGGGATGAAGCAAACCCTTGGGCGTGCCCAACATGCGCCTCGACTGCCCGCCAATGAAAATTCCCGCGAGGCATTTCGGTGTTGGCATCGCTACCTAGGTTAGCAGCAATTTGCAGTATCTAGCCACCCGCCACCGGTGGAATGATCGCCAGTGTGTCTCCTGAGTGGAGCGTTGTGGTAGCGTCGACGAACTTTTCATTTTGGGCGATCCGCAGGCAAGCCAAATACGGATCGAGTGGAGGATATTGCTTGCCAAGCCAAGCCGTGAACTGAGCTACGTTGGTAACTTCCGCGGGCAGTTCCACCACGTCCTGAGAACGGCCAGCGGCGTCACGAGCAGCAGCGAAAAAGAGCAATGTGACCTGCATGAGCTAACCCTCTTTTACCCTTGTTGCGCAAACAGAACAATCAGGATCGCGCCCGTAACCGATGACCCGGAACTCAAGACTGAGCGCGTCATAGGTCAACAGACGCCCGGCGAGTGGCTGCCCAATACCTAAGATAAGCTTGAGCGCTTCCGTGGCCTGCAGAGTCCCGATAACACCTGGTAGAACGCCGAGCACACCCCGCTCCGCGCAAGATCCGATAATTCCGGGTTGGGGCTGCCTTGGAAAAAGACAACGGTAACAAGGACCCTGATTGCCGAGAAACGTAGTCACGCGCCCTTCGAATCGATCGATCGAACCGTGACAGACGGGAATGCCGTGCCTGGCTGCAACGTCGTTGAGCGCGTAGCGCGTTGGAAAATTGTCCGTGCCGTCAATAATGACGTCCCACGCGCACCCGATGATGCGTTCCGCGTTTTCCGAACAAAACCGTTCTGCGAAGGTAGCGACCTTCACATCGGTATTGGTCGCCTCGATTCTGTCGCGTGCACTCTCCACCTTGCGCATTGCAATCCGACTCGTTTCGTGAATGATTTGGCGATGTAGATTCGAGATATCTACCACATCAGGGTCAACGAGCCCCAGCGTGCCAACACCCGCGCCCGCTAGGTACAGAGCAGCAGGCGACCCTAGGCCACCTACACCAATCAGAAGTACTCGCGCCTGGGACAGCCGCATCTGCCCAGCTGAGCCCACTTCCCCGAGCAGCATTTGGCGCGCATAACGGTCAAGAGCATGGCCAGCGCTACAGGCAGGTACGGGGATCTCGATAGGCAAGCCCAGCGCCCGCCATTGAGTGAATCCTGCTTCGAGATGCAGAACCTGCTGGTATCCTAACTGCTGCAACAGCCGCAGCGCCCGCGCGCTGCGGGCACCCTGCGCACAATACACGACGATTGACGTCTGTGGGTTAGGCAACGCGTTGCGCACTCGCTGTTCCAACTCAGACAATGCCAGGTGAATCGCTCCAGGAATCTGGCCCTCGCGAACCTCGGACTCGTTGCGCACATCGACAACCACGAGGTCCTTCTGCAATCGAAGGCGACCATGGAGTTCCGGGGCTGTGATTGTTGCGGTCTGCACGCAGTTAGCTCCTTGACGTCCGGGCAATCCCCAAGCGAAACCACCGTCGCTGGTCTGGGTCAAGCAGTATGGCTATCCAGGTAACCCTTTACCCACCGATGGCCGACATCTCAGGACGCAGCTGTGTGCTTGGCAGGCTTTCACGCAATTCAGAGTACCGATCCGCGCGCCGCATCCAGAGCCCGGCAATCAAAGCACGCAGATCACCGCCCTGGCGCAAGGTATCGGTCAACGGGTACCCAGCCGGCGCGAACAGGCAGGGATACAGATCTCCCGTTGACGAAACCCGGGCCCGGGTGCAGTTGCCGCAAAAGGGATGCGATATGGATGCAATCAAACCGATTTGGCCACGTCCGTCGCAATAGCGATAGTGCTCGGCCGTATCCGGGGTTGCACTCGAGGTCACTGGCTCAAGCGGCCAGCACTCGTGTATTCGCTGCTTGATTTCGCTGGCCGTCACCACGTCGCTGGGCTTCCAACCATTGGAACAGCCAACGTCCATGTACTCGATGAACCGCAATTCCAGACCTTCACGCCGCGCCCAGGCCGCCATGGGTACAATTGAATGCTCGTTGACGCCACGTTGCACCACCATGTTGATCTTGACTGGATCGAGGCCGCATTGGCGCGCAGCGTCGATACCAGCAAACACCCTCGATAACGGGGATTGGGTGTCCGTCATCCGATGAAAAGTGGGCTCATCGAGTGCGTCCAAACTCACGGTGACACGACCAAGGCCCGCCGCGGCCAATGCTTTTGCATGACCCGCAAGCAGCGAGCCGTTCGTGGTCAGGCACAAATCGCGAATCGGAAGCTGACTGAGCTGCTCGATGAGTTCAGGCAAATCCTTGCGCACGAGCGGTTCACCGCCGGTTACTCTGACCTTCTGCACGCCGAGTTGGGCGAATGCAGCCGCAACGCTCGTCAGCTCCTCGAAAGTGAGCAAGTTCGAACGCGTGGTGGGCAACACGACGGGTCCGTGTTTGCTCCTCGGCATGCAGTACGTGCAGCGGAAGTTGCATCGATCGGTAACCGACAAGCGCAAGTCCCTGAGTGGTCGCTGCAGGCGGTCGAGCAATGGCTCACTTTGCAGCAACACACTGGGCAAACTGAATCCGCGTGCTCTCAACCGATCGACGGACACAAGCGCTACATTCACGAATTGTTCCCTCCGGGCTCACTTTGGCAATGGCACACCCTCGGTATTATTGGTTGAGACAGGCGTCTACGCCATCTTCCTACGCATTGGCATCGGCCAGACCGGGCATTCGCTTTACGAGGAAACTTCGGCGGCGATAGTACCACCAGGTAACTCCGAGACTGACCAAGTAGTAGGCAAGAAAACAGGTCAGTGCGGTGCTTGGACTGCCCGTGGCCTTCAATGAGGCGCCAAAGCTGCGGGGGATTAGATACCCACCCACCGCCCCAATTGCCGAACTCAAGCCGAGCACAGCCGCGGATTCGCGACGGGCTTGCACTAGGGCTGCCGCTTTTGCAGCTTCACCCATTGGGGCTTCACGCAAGCACTGTTCGCGGAAAATGACGGGAATCATACGAAAGGTCGAACCATTGCCGATACCGCTGGTGATGAACAGCAGCAGGAATGTCGCAAGGAAACCGCCAAATGAATGAATTTGTACGAAGTGCAGAACACCACCTGTCAATGCCGCCATGGCCACGAAGTTCCATGCCGTAACGCGCGACCCGCCCAGTCGGTCTGCCAACTTCCCACCAATCGGTCTAGCAATCGAACCGACTAACGCGCCCAAGAATGCCAGGTTCGAGGTTACCTCAGGAAACTGCGTCTTCAGGAGCAGCGGGAATGCAGCCGCGTATCCGACGAAAGAACCGAACGTGGCGACGTAGAGAAACGCCATGATCCAAGTGTGCTTCCGCCGCACGACCAGCAACTGATCTGAGAAATTGGAGCGAGCCGACGAGAGATTGTTCATGAAAGCGTACGCGCCTAGCGCAGCCAGGATGATAAAAGGTATCCACATGAGGCCGGCGTTTTGAAGCGCTGGCTTAGCCTGCGTCGCTCCAATTCCGATTACCAGCGGCACGATCAATTGCACGGAACTAACGCCGATGTTTCCCCCCGCGGCGTTGAGTCCAAGAGCAAAACCCTTCTCTTTGTCAGGGTAGAAGAACGATATGTTGGCCATGCTCGAAGCAAAGTTACCGCCACCGAGCCCTGCAGTAGAGGCTGCAAGCAGCATGAGCCAAAACGGCGTGTCAGGGCGACCCATGAGCATCACGAGCAGCGTCGTGGGAATGAGGAGCAAGAGCGCACTCACGATGGTCCAATTGCGACCACCGAACTTGGGCACCGCAAATGTGTAGGGGAATCGCATAAGCGACCCCACGAGCCCGGGCACGGCCACCAATGTAAACAACTGATCCGTAGAGTACGCAAAGCCTAGTTTGGGCAGGCGCGGTGCAACCACGCTCCACATCATCCATACGGAGAATCCCAAATGTTCGGCAATGATAGACCAGATGAGATTACGCCGCGCAATTGGTTTGCCCTCAGTCTTCCAGAATGTTTCATCTTCTGGATTCCAATTACTGATCCATCGAGACATTGCTGACTCCTTCACTTGGGTTCAAGCTCAATTTGGCGTTTCCGGGCCTGCTTGTCGCGCAGCGGCGGGAACAAAACGACGTTTCCAATTTGCAACGGAAACAGCACCGATACGAAGTTGCGTACAGTTCAGACACCCGCCATCGATGAGAGAACGCCTAGTCATTCGGCTGCGCTCGCAACGGGGTTGGCGTGATGCTCACACTCGGGCCACTCGCGCACGAGTAATTTTTCCAATTCTGCCACCGCGGGCAACTCCACATATACGACGTCGTTCTCGACCTTCACGGGGAAGGTTGCTAGTTCACCGCCTTCACCGCTCAGGCATCGACCGCTGTCCAGTGCAAACGTGCGCTTGTGAAATGGGCAAGCAACCTTAGGTGACCCTTCGAACTCGCCCACGATTCCCCTGCCGAGCACGGCGTCACCCTTGTGTGGGCAGCGTGCCTGCGTGGCGTACCAGCGATTCTGGAAAGCCACGTGGAACACGACAATCTGCGCCTGCCCGAACCGATAGGTCGCGCCGCAATCCTTTGCAATATCGCCCACTCGCCCCACCGCTACCCACGATGTCTGCACCAAAGGTAGTTGGCGTCGTTCCTTTTGAGCATCGTGTCGCGGCCAGGCTGCGGGCTGCACTTGGCCACGGACGGGCGTCATCAGCGGCACTTCGTCATTGTCGTTGGCATGCTCGCGAAACTGCGCGCGCCGCCGTGGATTGTTAACGACTTCTGCCCACTCACATTGGTACGTATCAACGAGATGCTGCATTTCCCGCTCGAGATCGGCGCATACTCCCAATGAATCATTGATGATAACGTCTTTGATGTGCTCGATGCCACCTTCCAATTGTTCGACCCACTTGGATGTACGCATGAGTCGATCCGCGGTGCGAATGTAGTACATGAGAAACCTGTCCACGTAGCGGATGGCCGTCTCATCATCGATACCGCTGGCAAGCAAGTCGGCGTGACGCGGTTGCGCACCCCCATTGCCGCATACGTACAAGTTCCAGCCGTGTTCTGTCGCGATAAAACCGAAGTCCTTGCTTTGCGCTTCCGCACATTCCCGGATGCAACCGCTCACTGCAGACTTGAGCTTGTGCGGCGAACGGACTCCCTTGTACCGGTTCTCTACCTGAATGGCGAAGCTCACCGAGTCATTGACGCCAAATCTGCACCAAGTCGAACCGACACAACTCTTGACGGTTCGAATTGCCTTACCATAGGCATGGCCGCTTTCGAACCCAGCAGCGACCAATTCTTCCCAGATGTCTGGCAGTTGGCTCAGCGTGGCGCCGAACAGGTCAATGCGTTGTCCACCGGTAATCTTTGTATACAGGCCATATTTTTCAGCTACCTGAGCAATGACCAGCAGCTTCTGCGGGGTAATCTCGCCGCCGGGGATTCGTGGCACTACCGAGTAAAGACCGCGCTTTTGGATATTGGCCAGGTAGCGATCATTGGTATCTTGCAAGGATTCGTGTTCCAGAATCAGATCATTGTGGATGCTTGCCAAGATCGACGCTACGGCGGGTTTGCAGATCTCACAGCCGTGACCCGAGCCTTCCTTTTCGATGAGGGTTGCAAAGTCACGGTAGCGTTTGATACGCACAAGTTCGAATAACTCTTGGCGCGTGAAGTCGAAATGTTCGCAAATGCGCCTCTTGGTGGCCTTGCCCTGCCGAGCCAGCTCGGCATGAACCAGGTCAGCAACTGCCGCAGCGCAGCCGCCACACCCCGTCCCAGCACGTGTCTTACATTTGACATCCGCAAAGCTGCTACACCCGTGGTCGCGGACCGCAGCGAGGATGGCGCCGCGTTCTACGGTATTGCACGTGCAAACCAGATCTTCGTCGCTGGCTGCGAAACTCAGTCCAAACTCAGCACCGGCTACCAGCAGTGATTCGGCGCGACCGGTGATTGGCTTGCCGGAACGTTGCAGCGCCGTCAACTGGGCGTAGCGTGAAGCATCACCCACCAGAATGCCCCCAAGCAGTTGGGTACCATCGGTACTCAGTGCTAGCTTCTGATATACGCCGCTGGCGTGGTTCTGCAGGGCCACGGATTGGCGCGTGTGCTCATCGGCAAACGCATCACCAAACGATGCCACATCGATACCGAGTAGCTTCAGCTGCGTGGAAGTATCTGCGCCGTTGAAAGCTGCGGTCGCATCCCCAGTGAGATGCTGAGCCAGTGTCTTTGCCATTGCATAGCCTGGCCCCACCAAGCCGTAAATATTGTCATCGTGGCGGGCGCATTCGCCGATGGCAAACACGTCAGGGACGGATGTTTGCAGCACATTGTCCACGATGATGCCGCCGCGCGTGTGACAGGCGATCCCGGCTGAGCGCGCCAATTCGTCGCGCGGTCGGATGCCGGCGGAGATCACGACGAGATCAATGTCGAGCGGCTCCTCGTCAACGAATTGAATCTCGCGAACCCGGTCAGCGCCCCCGATGGCGGACAGGTGGGCGTCCAAATGGATCTGAACCCCCAACTTCTCGATATGACGCAGCAGAAACTGCGAGGCAATTTCATCGAGCTGCCGAGGCATCAATCGAGGGGCCGCCTCGATGACATGGGTGGTGAGGCCCAAGTCGAGCAATGCCTTAGCAGCCTCGAGACCTAGCAGTCCTCCGCCAATGACCGCAGCCGTTCGAGCACCGATTGCGGCGGCGGCTATGGCATCAAGATCCTCGATGGTGCGATAGACAAAGGCGCCAGGCAGATCGACGCCAGGAATACTCGGAACGAAGGGGCGCGAACCCGTGGCAAACACCGCGGTATCGAATTGTAGTCGTACTCCGGTGTCGGTGACCGCTTCCTTGTCCAACGTACTGAGCGTTGCCAGCCGTTGACCAGTAAGCAGCTGAACATCGCGGTCGTCGTACCATTGTCGTGTAGCCAGAGCCAGCTTGTGCGGATCTCGATCCGTTAAATACTGTGTCAAGTGCACCCGGTCGTACGCGATACGAGGCTCTTCACCAACTACAGTCAGCGCCAATTGTTGGCGTTGCTCGGGTTCGGACAGTAGTTCGCATAGGCGATGCCCGACCATTCCATTTCCAATGATCAGTACCCGCCGCAGTTTTGGTAGTTCAGAGTTCGCCATAGTGCATCCTGCACAATCGCTGCCGACATCACGAATATTCTGCCTTCAGGCACTCGCGGCCATGTGCGGCAAGCGTGAATCAGGGTTTCGTTTTTATTTCGGAAACACGATTGAAAAATCATGCCTCCGGACCAAACCAGCAGTCGTTACCGCGCAGCGCGAACCCGCAGCAGCTTTCAAGAGGCGGTGTGTGTGTCCGGTAGATGGTGCCAGATGCCCTGATTCTTGAGTTCGGATAGGCGTTGTTCGGCTGTTTCTAGGCTCAGCTTCTGGCGACGCATCAGTACGGCAAGCATCCAAACGTCCAAAGTTTCTCGAAATTCAGGTTGGGCTGAAACCACGAAGACTCGTGAGTGATCCACGATCCAGCGCCAAAACATTTCTTCGATTTGTTCCAGCGTCTTGGAGAGACTACCTGGGTCAAATCCGCTCGAAAGGTCTAATCGACGCAAGTTTCCGGATTTGTGCCAAGCCGACAGTTCGCTGGAGTACGGAAAAGTCGGCGACGTTAGACCAGCGCCAATGACCCAAGTTCTGCCCTTGGCCCGCAGCGCGAGTCGTTCAGCGACGAATGCTCTCGCAAACGCAATGCCCACTCCGTCTGCAACGATAATCACCGGCTCCAAGTCGTCTTGGCTCAATTTTGCCGGGTAGCGCTCTTCGACCACACTCAAGGTCAGCCATTCGCCAACGCGAACCTTTGATCCAAACGCAGTACTGACGCTTCCCCATTGCGCAGAAACGGCCTCGGAGCGTGCGGTAAACCGCAGTGTTTGCGTATTCTCCAAATTCGACGACGCAATTGGTACGAACTTTGGCTCCAGAGGGTCCAGACAAGTCAATAATTTGTCGAGTGGTGGGCGCGCGGAAGGGTAGCGTTTCAGCAGTGCCAATAAGGATCGGTTTTGGTCCGAATGCGCGTCTGCAAGCTCGCTGAGACCGATTGCTTCGCTGTCAGAACGCGAGTACTCGGCTAGCAATTCCAATGTGCGCCTAGATGTGCGGCAAATGTCGACTTGCTCCAGCAGCACTTGCCATGCTGGCTTGGCTCCCTGAACGGTAGCAACCTTGAGCTGCGCACTCACGCCCAGTGTCCGCAGTATACGACGAACTTCCTCGGGATCATTGGTGGGCCATAAGGCGAGCGTGCTGCCAGGACGATAACTGAGCCGCCCTTCGTCGATGTCGAGCGCCACGTCCATCGAAACCTGCTG